>CAMBOH010000022.1 GCA_945869305.1 uncultured bacterium | reverse complement strand
CCGGTTTCTCCCATCTGTCAGCATACTTTTTCTTCATCACACGGATGGCTTCTTCATCAAGGTCTTCAAGCAAGAGTCCTTCGCAGATCTTCTCAGAGAAGTCAGGCTCTGATTCCTGCAATATCTTGAGATACATGGCATCGGACATTGGCTTGAGTTCTTCGCCAACACGCATCAATGGTACGTCCTCGAACTTGAAGACTTTGCCGATAGGACGTGAAGGAACCTCAATCACCAAAACACGATGCTTCTCTTCATCATAGAGTTCATAAATCTCTGGGCGAATCGTTGTGTCGCGATAAATGTCAGACTCCAACTGTCCGATGGCATCTTGCGACTGGCGAGTGCCTGTGACACGATGCGGATAGTTGTCGTGCATACCTATTACAAGGCGACCGCCTCCTTCGTTGCAAAGGGCGATGACATAGCCAAGGATGCAGCGGCGACGATCCTTCGGATTGGTCTTGCCTCGACCATCGTAGGAAACATTGCCACCTTCTCCCGCCTTGAATTCAACGCGGTCTTCGGATTCGCGCATCTGCTGGAGTTGCTGTATGGTGAATTTATTCATTATTGTTGCGGTCTTTGCTTTAGATACGTTCATTTGCAATCAAGATTATTTCTCTTGATTGAACTCTTCTTGTCTTACCAATTCCTGAACTGGCACTTCAAGAGCATTTGCGATAGCGATAAGTGCCTCAAGACTTGGTTGAGTGGTATTTGTTACCCACTTGGAAATAGTTGCCTGATCCTTTCCAAGCTTATCTGCCAACCACTTGTTGTTCAGGTCGTGTTCTGCTAGAACGATTCTTATCCGATTTAATTTTGCCATAATATTTTTCTCTTGTTCGAGGGCAAAGATACAAATAACTATTCATAATTTAGCAGAATACACTTAATTCTTATCGTTTGTAGTGAAAATTTGATGATATTATCAAGTATTTGGTGTCATTACTTGCACAAACAAGTCTTTTGACAACGTAATCGCATTCCTCTTCAAGCATAATTATATTTGCTGGTAATTTGCCAGCAACTTGCTTAAACAATCAAAATGCGAATGCAAATGAGTCGAACATACTGATAATCAGCTACAATTAAAATCAAATTTAATTTGCTGGAAATTTGCCAGAAACAGAGATAACAGAGCTCTTTTACAGGTATTCCTGAATAAGAAAGTGCCAATAGTTGGTAAGCGTATATAGGACGATTCAATTTAGGGGGCAGAGGGACAGGCACATTGATTCATTGATTGATAACTCACGTTTCGCAAGTTGAATCAGAGAATAAGCGCAAGCGTACAAGGTTAAAGAAGGGGCAACAATAACAAGCGTTCAAAGCACACCCCGGAGGGGCAACAAGCGCATAGCCCAGGGCATCGCCCTGGGTGGATTGAGGCGATGAAGTGCGCCCTGCAAGGGCAAAAGCATGGATACGAAACGCTTGTGTTCTGACGCTTTTGCCCTTGCAGGGCGCACCTCGCGGCGGCCAACCAACCCAGGGCGATGCCCTGGGCTATGTGCTTGTTGGGCTTTCAGCCCGCTCCTTGAACGCTTGTGTCCCTACTTTCGGGCTTCGGGGCAACAATAACAAACGTACAAGGCTGAAGAAGGGGCAACAATAACAAGCGTTCAAAGCACGCCCCGGAGGGACAACAAGCGCATAGCCCAGGGGATGCCCTGGGCTACGTGCTTGTTGGGCCTTCAGCCCGCCCCTTAAACGCTTGTCAGCTACAAGCAACAAGGCTCCGGCCAGGCACTCTGCCTGCGGATTCCGGATGAGGATGGACCAGGGTCACTTCGACGTGACAGTGGCGGCTGTGCCCGTCGTGGTGACGGTCGGGTGGATGAAGAACACGTCGTTCACATTGACATCACAGGCAGTGGGCTTGTCCGTACCGGTCTTTATGGTGATGCTGCCCTTGCCCAGGTCGGGGGCGGTGAGCAGGCCGAGCGCGTTCGACACGTTGTCGGCGAACTTATACGTACAGATTGCCTCTCCGGAGGTGTTGCAGAGGGTGTAGTAATTTGTCGCAGCGTAGCTTGAGGGTGAAGACCCGAGATAGTAACCCTGGGTGGCAGAACCGACGCTCGATGTGCTGCTGCCGCCTAACCTTCCGCCGGCTGTGACCACAATGCCGCCCGTCACAAGGATGTAAGAGCTGTTGTCACAGTCGATGCCCTCCTCGACACCCCCTGTCGAGCAGGCGAAGACATTGCCGCCGGATAGGGTTACGGCACCCGGCTTGCCATAGTTGGAATCTACGGCATCGTTGCCATGGGCGAAGCAGACGGTTGTGCCTCCGGCAAATGTGATTGTGCCCGATGAGTTCAGGCAGTCGTCGTAGCACTGGAAGTAATGGGTGCCGCCGCTGACAGTGACAGAAGTCTTCGACTCCAACCCCTCTGCCCCATCAGTCGAGGTAGTGACGTGCAGGCTTCCGCCGTTAACGTAAGCCGCCCCTTCGGCCTTAATGGCCTTCGAGGAAGAGCCGGAACCTGACGTGTTTCCGCCTCCCCAGTTTCCGCCAGGTTTGCCCGGACGATTGCCACCGGTCTGTGTGCCGCCCGACGTGTTGCCGCCACTGAGCGCGGAGCCTGTTGTGGAAATCTTCATCACGGGGCCCGTGGTGTCGGCCTTCCCGATGACAAGTTCGCCATCGGCCTTCAGCCCCTTGCCGCCTGTGCCCGACATCAGGATGTCGAAGGTGCCGCCTTCGATGGTGATGTCCTTGTCACAGGTGAGCGCCTTGGCCGTGTAGTTGTCAGATGTGCCGGCCTGTCCGTCGCAGGAATTGACGATGGTGTAGTCTCCATCGGTAATCACGATGCACTCGTCGGCCGAGATGGCGCGCGAGGCCTTCCCTGTGGTTGCCGTGACATGCAGCACGCCCCCATTGCCCACATAATGACCGGTCTTGACGGCAGCGCAATAGGAGGCATCTGCTTCGTCAAGAACCATCGTGCCGCTGATATGGGCAGTCACCGCGGCGCCCGCCCCGAGTGTGAAGGTGCCGACGTGCTCGCTGTTGCCCACCTTGACGCCCTTGCTGGCAGCTCCTTCTGTGGTTATGTCCAGCTGCGTGCCTTCATCGCTGACAGCCACATTGCCATTGGCGTCAAGGCCCCGACTGTCATCGCCTGTAGTCAGGATGGTGATGCCGACTGGCATCTTGCTGCTGTTGATGGTCATGTCGGTGTCGGCCTTGATGCCCGAAGCTCCGGTGGCGGTCATCTCTATGTCGTAGGTTCCGCCCTGGATGGTCACGCTGCCGTCAGGATAGTCCTCCTCGTAGGGGGCGTCGTTGCCAAGCTCGGCCTGAATGCCGTCGCCACCGATGTTCCTGATGCTTACGGTATAGCCGTTCGAGAGGAAATATTGTCCGCAATGTATGCCGTCGCCTACAGCACCGGCGATGTCGATCACACCCTCCGACTTCTTCAGTTGGATGTATTCCTTTGCCGAGATGGCGTGCTTCGTGTGGCCCGTGACCCGTAGCGTGCCGGCTTTGTCTATTTCGAGATGCCCCTTGCAGTACAGCGCAGCCTTCTGGTTGCCGCCGGAGCAGTCCGAGAGCGTGTTGACCGTGCCCTTCGTCAGTTCCATGGCAATGCGCTTGCCACACTCTATGTCGATGGCGGCTCCCTTCGTACTGGTGATGTGCACGCCGTCGAGTACGAATGTGGCCTTGTATGTACCGTTGTAGAGGAACGAGCCGTCAGTAGTTTCGCCCGAGAGTGTGAAGGTATACTCCGTACGCTCATTGCTGTTGTTGACGGTGACATCGGCGGCTGCAACCGTTGCGGTCACGCCTTCCAGGAGGAAAGGATTGACAACGCTGGCTGTACCGCCGCTGTATGTCACTGTAAATCCGGTGGGCGTATCGCCGTAAGACAGGCTGACGCCGCTGGTTCCGACCTCTACGACCGTGCCCTCCCGGCCGGTTATTCTCAGTACCGAACCGTCTTCGCTGAACTCCAAGGAGTCGATGGCTGCCGTTGACACGGCGTCGGTCACTCCGTCGGCGTGCCTTATCATCAATGCACGCTGTGCCATGGCCGTATGGGCGGCAAGGACTGCAATCAGTATGATGGAAAATATGCTTCTCATAGCCATGCCCCCTTCTTACTTCAGGATTAACTTCTTGGATTTGTCGCCTACGGAGATGATGTAGACCCCCTTTTGGGTGGGCCAGACGAACGGTCCGCCTTTACCTTCCGACAGTATCTTGCCCTGAAGGTCGGTTATCACGTACGGTTCGGCAGCATGGGGAAAGAGGCCGCCGACAGCGGTCGGCTGCTGCCCCAGCTCCATGACAAGGATGTCGGCGAGCGGGAAGACCAGCTGCGTGCCGTCCTTCATGTTTACCATCATGTCGGACTCGGTGTATTTGACGCTCAGCAGTTCTGACAAAACCACTGTGCACTCGCCGTCGCGCTTGTGGATGGCGAGCGTGGGCAGGTCGTCGGCAAGGCAGGTGCCTGACATCAGGATGCCCAATGCCGTGGAATAAAGTGTTCGGTTCATAGATGTGTCTGTAGTTCCTGTTTATTCGTTATTCGACAAAGCCATTCCCCTGGAAATACGAATAAATGGGCCACCGCGGCCCGGACAAACGGTGGTTTGCCACAATGCACTACAAACCTCTCTCATCGGGGAACGTGTATCGAGAGAAGAATTTCGGGCACTATTGATTGCGAAATCCAAAACTTGTGACAAACATACGAAAACCAGGGAAAAGGAGCAAGCGCATCAGCCGAAAACTCTTGAAAAGGAGATGTGAACAAGATAGGCGGCGCTCGGCAAAAAGCTCAAGCAAGCTTGGCTCTTTGCTCTCACTTGCACTATCTTTCAATAAGATAGGCTGCGCTCGGCAGAGCAAAAGAAAATCTTGCGGAGTTTTCTTTTGCTTTGCTCTCACTTGCACTATCTTTGCCGCACAAAGACGATGCGGATAACAGATGAACCGAATAAAAGAAGAGCAACGGGTCGTAGCACAGATGATACGGCTGTACTGTAAAAAGGCGGAGGGCAACAAGGACTTGTGCCCCTCGTGCGCCAAACTCCTGCGCTATGCCACAGCGAGGCTGGAGCACTGCCCGTTTGGCGACAAGAAGACCACCTGCAGGAAATGTCCCGTGCACTGTTACCGCCCTAAGATGAAAGAGAGGATGTGCGAAGTGATGAGATGGGCTGGACCAAGGATGATCTGGTATCACCCCGTTGCAGCGGTCAAACACATCATGAGAGAAATGTGACCGGACAGATAGAGCCAGCGGGAGTCTGGCCTGACTCCGCCTCGTCCGCTTGCATACCGCCGTATCTGACACATAATGAGAAGAAGATGAAACTGGACATAGACCTTTTCGAATGGACGCGACAGCCAGCGCAGTGCGTCATCCAGGGTGACACCATCGAGGTGGTCACCCGACCGGGCACCGACCTTTGGCAACGTACCTATTATCATTTCCGCAACGACAACGCCCCTGTCTTCCAGATGGAGACGGAGGAGAGGTTCTTCAGCTTCATCGTGAAGACTGACTTCGCGGAAAGCCACCGGCGCTTTGACCAATGCGGCATCGTCGTATACCTCGACAGCGACAACTGGCTGAAGGCCAGTGTGGAGTACGAGAACGAAGAGTTCCAGCACCTGGGAAGCGTGGTGACCAACAACGGTTATTCGGATTGGGCCACGACAGCCATTCCCGCCCAAGTCAGAACGATGTGGTATAGGCTCTCGCGCAGAGAGGACGACTATTGCATCGAATGTTCGCAGGACGGTGTCCGCTTCGCGCAGATGAGGGTATGCCACCTGCACCGGGGTGGCGGCAAGATCCGGTTTGGCATTTATGCCTGCTCTCCGGAGCAGTCTTCCTTCAAGGCGGTATTCACCGACATGAAGCTGACCGCTTGTGTCTGGAAGGCCCACGACGGGCAGCAGCCGGACTGACGACGGCTGAGCCGTGACTGGCCTATACATGATTGACCTATATATATATGAGTGCATTGAGCATACTCTACCTTGTCCTCCCCTTCCCGCTCGCCTTCATCCTTCATGACACAGAGGAGGCGGTCGTGCAGCACCGTTGGATGCGGAAACACAAGGATGCCCTGGCCGAAAGATTCCGGGGCATGAAACCCATGATTGACTATCTCAGCCGGATCAGTACAAAGGCTTTTGTCATTGCCGCGCTCGAAGAGTTGGCCGTTATTCTGCTGGCCACCTGCTACGTGCTTGTCTATGAAGCATACAGCCTGCAGGTGTGGGCGGCCCTGTTCATGGCTTTCTCGTTCCATCTGCTGGTTCATGTCCTACAGGCTGTTCTGGTAAGGGGGTATGTGCCCGGAGTGGTTTCGGCCCTGCTGCTGCTACCCTATTCCTATATTGGGCTGGAGGGCATCTGGCTTGCCATGAGTGGTTGGGAGATGGTCGCATGCGGAGTCGCCGGGGTCGTATTCATGGCCGCCAACCTTTTGCTTGCCCACCGCCTTGCAGGTTGGGCGGTGCGTGTTCTGGGTGCGGCACGCGCCCAGGCTGCACATCAGGAAACGTCGGACCAACGAAAAACAACAGAGTAATGAAAGAAACAATCGGCTTTCTGCGCGACCTTTCGTGCAACAATAACAGGGAATGGTTTGCGGCCAACAAAGAGAGGTATCGCGAGGTACAGGCGAGGTGGCACGAGTGGTGCGGGCAGCTCATTCGGGCTGTAGGACAATACGACCCCGACATAGCCCGACTCGATGTCAAAGACTGCACCTACCGCATCTACCGCGACACACGGTTCAGCACCGACAAGAGTCCATACAAGACCCATTTCGGCGTGTTCCTGTCAAAAGGCGGAAAGAAGTCCATGCACGCTGGCTACTACTTCCATGTGGGGACCGGACTGGGAAAGGACTATCCGCACTGCCACATGATGGCATCGGGGAACTACTGCTACGAGCCGCGCGTAGTCAGGATGCTCCGCGAGGACATCAGCTTTGGCTGGGAGGCGTTCAAGGAGAATGTGCTCGAGGTGGCTGACCCTTCGTTTCGGGTGGACATGGACGGAGCGCTGAAGCGGGTGCCGAAGGGCTATCCGGCCGACGCTCCATACGCAGACTTCATGCGCCTGAAGAGTTACTCGCTGGTCGCCTGTCCCGACGACGACTTCATTCTCCAGCCCAACCTCGTGGAGCGCGTGGCCGAACTGTTCAGAACCGTCAAGCCCTTCAACGACTTTATCAACAGGGCGGTGGATTTTGAAGAGGATTAAGGTCTGCCCAGAGCCAAGAGGTTCAAGGAGCCGGTTGGACTCCCTGAGACGGCCAGCGAGTCCTCACATGGCTATAGCCAGAGAAGGAGACGCAGGCGACATGCAATCAGAAACTCATCATGGACAAGCAAACACTTGGATTCATCAATGGCATCGTATCGGGCATCTCATTTGGCCTGATACCCCTTTTCTCCATTCCGGTCATTGCGGCAGGCATGGGGAATGTCAGCATATTGGTCTATCGCTTTCTCTTTGGTTCACTGGCGATGCTCGCCATGTTACTGGCGAGGCGGACAGACCTGAGGGTCTCGTTTTCTGAATTATGGAGGATTGCCGTACTGTCCACATTCTACATAGGCACCGCCTTGGCTACGCTTGAGTGTTACCACTACCTGTCTTCGGGCATTGCCACGGCGCTGGTCTATACCGACCCAATCTGGTGCGCCATCATCGGCATGCTGTTTCTTGGCGACCGCTTCTCGCTGCGGCTCACTTCGAGCTGCCTCCTGGCGACACTGGGAGTAATGATGATGACTGGCGTATTCACCGAAGACGGGACCTTCTCGGCTACCGGTCTTTGCTGGGGGCTGGCCTCCGGCCTGGCCTATGCCTTGTATCTCATTCTCGTCCCACGGCTCAGGCTCAAGCGCATTCCCAGCCTCAAGCTCACGTTCTATGTGTTTTTCATCGGTATGCTGATTCTGGCTGCATACGCCACGCTAAAGGATGGACAGATTGAGACCGTGCCGAACGCAGCTGGTTGGACAAACCTCATACTGCTCGGACTGATACCCACCGCGCTCAGCAACATCTGCGTCACCATGTCGCTCCGTCTCATTGACAGCACCATCGTGGCCATCCTCGGCGCATTCGAACCGTTGACGGCCATGGTGGTCGGCATCCTGATTCTTGGCGACGCATGGAGCATGATGAGCCTTTGCGGAGCCTTCCTCATTCTTGTCGCTGTAGCTATGCTCACCGTCCTGCCAAGATATTTCGACAGGGCCCGCCGGTTGCTGCATGCAGCATGAAAGGCTCTCTCCCGGAAGGAATGGATAGAAAAGTGAACGAGGTTTTCTACATAAAAAACATGTGAACATGAACAAGAGAGAATACGCACAAGCAAACAAAGACTGGCTCACGGAGAAGGCACGCGAAGAGGACGTGAAGCCGCTTCCCAAGGGCATCTATTATAAGGTGTTGGCAGAGGGAAAGGCCGACGCGAAGCATCCCACGCCCCGAAGCATCGTAACAGCCCATTACACAGGGCGCACCATCGACGGCAAGCAGTTCGACAGCAGCCGGGGCGGTGCTCCGTTGGCCATCCGGCTCTGCGACCTCATCGAGGGTTGGATTATCGCCATGCAGCAGATGTGTGTGGGTGACAAATGGGAGGTCTATATCCCTGCCGAGATGGGGTATGGCAAGTTCTCACAGCCTGGCATTCCCGGCGGTTCCACACTTGTCTTCGAAATAGAACTCCTGGGCATTGCGTAGGATTCCGAACCACTATGCTGTCCGATAGGCCTCCTTGCGCCACATGACCCAAAGGGCTGGCACCTCTCCACGAGGTGCCAGCCCTTTGGGTCATATCCGAATAGGTTGACGGATTATGTTTGTTTCGAAGCCTCCAAGGCGCTGGGAGGCATGACAAGATCGGCAGGCTGGCTCAAGAGGCACCTCCACCCAATGCGTGATAGAGAGAAATGATGGCCTGTATCCTTTCGATACGGTCCTGCGCCAAGGTCAAGCGGGCATTGAGCAGAGACTGTTGGGCGGTGAGCACCTCAAGGTAGGTCGACGAGGTGTAACGCACCAGCAGCCGGGTCTTCTCTGTGGCACGCTCCAGGTCTGCCACCTGCTCTTCGTCCAGACGAATGCGCCTTTCGGCTGTCTGATACCCGACAAGCGCATTGTTCACCTCTGTGCCCGCATCGAGCAACGACTGTTCAAACCGCAGGAGGGCCTCCTGCTGACGCGCCTGGGCCACTTTCAGATTGGCCACATTCGCCCCTTTGTCAAACAAGGGAGCGGTGAGCGATGCTATGGCCGACGACAACCATTTGCCGGGATTGATGGTCAAGCCGTTGCCGTTGTTTGTCCAACCGAGTGTGCCCGAGAGGGTCAGATTGGGATAAAATGCCGCACGCGCTGACTGGGTGACATAGAAGGCTTCGGCAAGTGCCGCTTCGGCCTGCCGCACATCAGGACGGTTGGACAAGAGCTGAAGGGGGAGGCCCACCGACATGTCGGCTGAGAAATGCTGGCTGTCCAGTGTTCCCCGTTCGATTGTGTGGGCCGGCTGTTTCAGCAGGGCGGAAAGGGCATTTTCGGTTTCGCTGATGCCTTGACGGATGGTCTGCATCGATGCTTCGAGCGCACTGCGGCTTGCCCGCGCCTGATGGACCGCCACATCGTTTGATCTTCCCGCCTGTACGAGTGCCTCCAGTGTGGCAATGGTCTCAGTCCAGTTGGTGAGTGTTTCGCGGGATATGTCGAGCTGTTCGTCGAGCATCAGCAGCGTATAATAACTTTCGGCTATCGTTGCCACCAACTGTGTCTGCACCGCCTGTTCGTAGGCCTGGCTCTGTTCGAGAGAGGCAAGCGCTGCACGCCTGGCCTGGGTCACACGCCCAAAGATGTCCAACTCCCACGAAGCGGACGCTCCAAGACTGTACACCTTCTTTGTGTCACCGTTGTAACGGCTGACACTGCCCTGGGGTGTCAGGCTGGCGGAGGGAAGGTAGGCAAGGCGAGCCTGCTGCAACACGGCACGCGCCTCCTCGACCTGTAACCGTGCTACGTCCAGGTCGGTGTTCCGCTCCAAGCCGGCGGCGATGAGCGTCTGCAAGCAGGGGTCCGCAAACAACTCACGCCAGGGTCTCGAAGCAAGGGTCGCGCTGTCCGTCGGGGCTGACCGATAAAGGCCGTCGACAGGAATACCCGGCTCGGGGCGCAAATAACGGGTATACAGGCCGCATCCGCTCAGCATGGACGCAGCGAGAAACAAAAACAAGCAATATACTGTGTGCTTCATGTGGGCTCTGTTTTATTCGGTTATTTTTCTCTTGGGCAGGAAACGCTCCTGTATGTTCTGAAAGACAATGAACAATGACGGGACCACAAAGAGCAGCCCTATCGTTCCGAACAACATGCCGCCCACTGTGCTCACACCGACAGAACGGTTTCCGTTGGCACCTACGCCGTGGGCGAACATCAACGGCAACATGCCGAAAATCATGGTCATGGAGGTCATCAGGATAGGACGCAGACGCGCCTTGGCTGCCGACATGGCTGCTGCGGTGATGGTCATGCCCTGCCGACGGCGGTCCGAAGCATACTCTGTCAGCAGGATGGCGGTCTTGGCCAGCAGGCCTATCAGCATGATCAGTCCTGTCTGCATATAGATGTTGTTTTCCAGCCCCCAGAACTTGGCGAAAAGAAAACTGCCCATCAGTCCGAACGGAACAGAAAGGATGACGGCAAACGGAATCATCAGACTCTCGTAAAGGGCACACAGGATGAGGTAGATAAACACGATGCAGATGACAAATACGAGTGTGGTGGTATTGCCCGTAGAAGCTTCCTCGCGCGACATGCCTCCGAACTCATAGCCATAGCCTTCGGGCAGCGTGGACTCGGCCACTTCCTCAATGGCCTTCAGTGCCTGACCGGAGCTGTAACCGTCGGCCGGTGTGCCCGACACACTGATGGCGGAAAACAGGTTGAAGCGCGAAAGGCTCTCGGAGCCATACACCCTGGTCAAGGTGAGATACTGCGAGATGGGCGACATCTCCCCACTGCTGTTGCGCACAAAGATGTTGTTCAGTGCCTCGGTGTCGAGCCGGTATTCCGGTGCTGCCTGTACCATCACCCGATAGAGTTTGGTGAAGCGGTTCAGGTTGCTGGAATAACTGCCACCCACGTAGCCTGACAGGGTGTTGAGTATGTCGGTGGGCGACAGGCCGTGACGCTTGCACAGGGCCGCATCCACCTCGACCAGATATTGTGGATATTTGGTGTCGAAGGTGGTATAGGCACGGGATATCTCGGGGCGCTTGTTCATGGCGTCAATAAAATCGTTGGTATATTTCAGCAGTTCGTCCGTACTGCCTCCGCGCTTGTCCTGCACGTAGAGGTCAAAGCCGTTGCTCATGCCGTAGCCCGAAATCATCGGACTGGTGGAAACGCGTATCTTGGCAGCCTTGATGCTGTCCGTGCGGCGGTATATTTCGTTCATCACCGAATTCACATCGTCGCCCTGCTCCTTGCGCTCGCTCCAGTTCTTCAGGCGGATTGTGAACGAGCCGGCCGAAGCGGACTGGTTATGGACGGCATCCTTACCGGTCACACGCGAATAGATCCTGATCTGTGGTATGTCGCGTATAGCCGCCTCAATCCGGTCCATGATATGGCCGGTCTCCTCCAGGTTGCTGCCCGGGGCGGTCTGTACGTTGACGTTGATGGTGCCCATATCCTCCTGGGGCACGAGTCCGGTCTTGGTGGTGCCCATCAGTACCGCCAAGGCGACAATAGCCAGGCCGATGCTGCCTACGCCTGCCTTCTTGTGATGGAAAAGGAACGAAACGCCTGACGTGTACTTCTGCTGCAGATGGCGGAAAGCGGAATCAAAGGCATAGTGGAAGCGGTCGGAAAATCCCACCTTGCCGCCTTGGCCCTTGCCGGCACGAGGACGCATCACAAGCGCACAAAGGGCCGGACTCAACGTCATGGCGTTGAGCAGCGAGATGGCGACTGCCACTGCCATGGTCAGGCCGAACTGGGTGTAGAACGTGCCGGTCGTGCCGCCCATGAAGCTCACGGGGATAAACACGGCCATGAAGACTACCGTCGTGGTCATCAAGGCCGACGACAGTCCTCCCATGGCATCTACCGCAGCCTTGTAGGCCGACGTGTAGCCCTCCTCAAACCGGGCCTGCACAGCCTCAACGACCACGATGCTGTCGTCGACCACCGTACCGATGACGAGCACCAGCGCGAACAGCGTGAGCAGATTGAGGCTGAACCCTACGACATAGAGGAAGGCGAAGGTGCCGATGAGTGACACGACAATGGCCAAGGAGGGAATCAGCGTGGCACGGAAGTCGTGGAGAAAGAAATAGACGACCAGAATGACGAGCACGATGGCCACGAACAGTGTCTCCACCACATTGGCGATGGAAGCATCCAGGAAGTCCTTGATGCTCGTCACGTCCTCCAGCACCATGCCCTTGGGCAGGGATGTGGATATGTCCGACGTCACCTTGTCTATTTCCTTGATAATCTCGTTGGCGTTGGAGCCCGATGTCTGGGCGGTCATACAGTTGGCTCCGGGATGGCCGTTGGTGGCACTGAGCATCGCATAGTTCTCGGCTCCCAGCTCTATCTTCGCCACATCCTTCAGCCGCAACACGTCGCCGTCGGGCAGCGACTTGATGACCATGTTGCCATAGTCCTCCTCCTGCTCATAGCGGCCCCGGTATTTCAGTACATACTGAAACGTATTGGCCGATTCTGCGCCCAGTGTGCCGGTGGGCGATTCGACATTCTGCTCGTCCAGCACGGTCTTGATGTCTGAAGGCATCAGTCCATACTGGGCCATTCGCTGCGGGTCGAGCCAGATGCGCATGGAATAGCTGGCGCCCCAAATGTTCACATCGCCTACGCCGGCGATTCGAGACAGACGTGGCTCGATATTGATTTTCATGTAATTCGTCAGGAAATTGGCATCGTACGAATCGCCCGGCGAATAGAGCGAGATGGCTTTCAGGGAGTTGGTCTGCCGCTTGCGCACGGTGATGCCTGACTTCGTCACCTCAGCCGGCAGGAGCCCCTGGGCCGAGGCAACGCGGTTCTGCACGTTGACCACCGACATGTCGGGGTCCGTGCCCTGCTTGAAATAGACGCTGATGGAAGCCGAGCCTGTGTTGGTGGCGGTCGAGGTCATATACATCATGTTCTCCACACCGTTCAGCTGCTCCTCGAGCGGTGTGATGACACTCTTCATCACGGTCTCTGCATTGGCACCGGTATAGGTAGCTGTCACCCTTACGGTGGGCGGTGCGATGTCGGGGAACTGCTCTATCGGGAGCTGGCTCAGGCCGATCAGCCCCACAATGATGATGGCCACTGAAATGACGCCCGACAGTATCGGGCGGTCTATAAAGGTCTTGACTGTCATGGCTTTACTCCTTTGCTTGCTTCGTAGTTACACGCACACCCTCCTTCACCAGTCCGGCCCCTTCGGCGATAATCACGTCGCCTGGCTTCAGGCCCTCCTCCACCACATACTCCTCGCCATTGTTGAGGCGGTAAAGCGTGACGGGGGCCGACTGGGCCTTGCCGTTCACCACCTTATAGACGAAGGTCTTGTTCTGCAGCTCGTAGGTGGCGCTCTGCGGAATGACCATGGCCTGCTCCAACGTTGTGGGCACCAGGACCGTTGCGCTGCCTCCGCTTCGCAACAATCCCTTCTGATTGGGAAAATCGGCACGCAACACCACGGCTCCTGTACCCGCGGTGACCTGGCCGCTCACGGCTGAGATGCGTCCCTTTTCGCCATACTTCTTGCCTCCGGCCAGCTGCAATTCCACTTCTTCCATGTGCTTCATGAACGCCTCCAACGAGCCGTACTGCTCGGTCAGTGATGTGACCTGGCGCTCGTTCAACGAGAAGTATGCATATACGCGACTGTCGTCGGACACGGTCACAAGCGGTTCGCTGATGCTGCTGCTCACCAGTGCTCCCACGCGATAGGCTATCATGCCGGCGACTCCGTCGACCGGGCTCTTCACCTCGGTATACGACAAGTTGTTGCGTGCATTCCTTTCCTGAGCCTTTGCCTGCTCCCAGGCAGCCTGGGCGGCGGCCAACTCGTTCCGGGCGGTGTTGAGGTCGTAGTCCTGCACCACGTTCTTCTCCCGCAACACTTGGGCACTCTCGAGATTCAGCCTTGCGGTAGCCAGTTTCGCCTCTGCGCTCTTCACATTGGCCGTAGCCTCGGCCCACGCGGCCTGATAAGGCACTTGGTCAATGACAAACAGGACCTGGCCCTTGCGTACCTTCTGCCCTTCATCGATACAGATACGTGTAATCAGCCCACTTACCTGCGGACGGACCTCAACCACCTGCCGGCCTTCGAGTCGGGCACTATACCCCTGCACCAACGTGCGGTTTTCTGCCTTTACGGTCAGCGTCTTGTAGTCGGATGTCTCTTCTTCGGCCGTCTTTTGCTTGCAGGCAACTACCGACAAGCCTACAAGGGCAATCAACAAAGTTTTACAGTTCATCATGTGGCAACTATGGTTTTAATTCTGTTTTTCGAGTCGCAAAAGTAGCCATCTGTCATCAGAGAGGTCGGCCCCGCCACACGAACGGGGGCTGACAAGGGTTTTTTGGTGGTGAACGAGGGGAGCGAAATTTTGTTCTTAAAAGGGAAGGACGTAATTTTGCATAGTCCAATCCATGGGACAGACACAAGACTCACCCATATGCTACGCTTATGAAAAGAAGAGCAATGACCACAATGGTTCTGGCAGTATTCCTCGGCTTGGCACAAGCCCAAAACAACTCCATGAGTGACTCACACGTACAGTCTGTTACCGCAATAAGCCGCGTGTTGGGCGACGGCCGGAAGGTCGAAACCGTCGTGCTGCAATACGACGCGCCCATCAAGAACAGCAGTCTCTCTGCCGGGAGCTTCCAGGTAGCAGACAAGGAGGTGATACGCATCTATGCCAACAACGCTCCCGAACGGGCGCTGAAGGGAACCGACGGACAGTATGTCATCGTCGAAGTCAAGGCTGAAGTGGACCTGAATGCGAAGCCTCCTATGCCTTCGGAGGCTGACATGGAGAAGAAGCGCGAACGCGACCGCATGCAGGGTGGCCCGGGCCTGCGTGCCGGATGGAGCACTGGAGGGGACGACAAGTATCCGGGCAGTGCCGTGGTCACACAGACTGCCGACATCAAGACCCGGACCGGGAAGACCTACAAGGCGACCGGCCTGCCGATGGAGAGCACGGCCGAGAAGTGTCTCGTCGCCGACAACTTCAGACAGGATACGTTCGTCAGCCCCTACACCGGACAGGAATTGCCTTACAACCTCTACCTGCCCGATGACTACAATCCGGCCGAACAATATCCGCTGGTGCTCTTCATCCACGATGCGGGAGTGGCCAGCGGCGATGTCACACACACGCTTTATCAGGGCAACGGCGCCACTTCGTGGGCGGAGCCGGAAGCACAGGCACGCCACAAGTGTATCGTTGTCGCCCCGGAATACCCTGTCATTACGGTCGACGACAACTGGAACTACAGCCACCACCTGGATGCCACCATCGCCTTGCTGAAGGAGCTTCAGACAAAATACTCCGTTGACCCGAAGCGCATCTACACCACAGGCCAGTCCATGGGATGCATGTCTTCTATCGTCCTGATGCTGAAAGAACCGGACCTGTTTGCCGCCGCACTGCTGGTGGCTGGCAAGTGGAACCCTTCGCTCATGGGGCCGCTGGACAGGCAGCATATCTGGATTATTTCATGCGAAGGCGACGCTTCGTCCAACACGCTGCAAGGCCAGGCCGTAGCCACGTGGCGCAACCAGGGCAGCAAGGTGACCGAGGCGACATGGGACATGACGCTGCCCAAGGAGCAGCTCTCTGAGGAGGCTAACAAGATGCGGGCCGAAGGCAACCACCTGCTCTTCACCCATCTGACCGGCGGCAGCCATCGCGCCACGTGGTTCGTGGCCTACGGCATAGAGGGCGTGCAGGATTGGCTGTTCGAGCAGCATAAATAAGACAAGCCCTCTCACTCTCCCCGAAAAGAAGAAAAACGGAAGTCTGATGAAGAATGTGACGCTTTACACTGACTTTGCTTTCTGCTTCATCCTGTTGCCGCTGGTGATTTATGCATTCCCGGTGGAACGATGGTGGGGCACCTATCCCCTGTTCTTCGGCTCGTTTGTCGCATGGTTGTATGTCACCTATTTCCTATATAAGTACTTCATCATCCCCAAGCTGTTCCTGAAGGGCAGGAAGCGTGTGGCGGCAGTGCTGGCGGTGCTGCTCTCCCTGTCTGTCACCTTCTTCTTTTCGGCCTACGAGATAACGTCACCACTCCACCTGGCCTACCAGCACCAACGCCAGAGCGCTCCGTTCCCCATTTGGGGAATCAGGCAGAACCAGCAGGCGGTGTGGCTCCATTACATCCTGGTAGTCGTCTTCTGTTTTGCCGTGGGCATGCTCAGAGAGGCGTACGGGCAAAAGCTGGCACGCGAAGAGGTGGAATATGAGCGCAACAGGGCGGAACTGGCTCTCTACAAGGCGCAGATCAATCCGCACTTCCTCTTCAACACGCTCAACACGCTCTACGGACTGCTGATCACCCGCTCCGACAAGACCGAGGTGACGCTCGAACGCTTCATCAACCTGACCAAATATCTGTACAACAATGCCAACCGGGAGTTTATCCCTCTGGCCGACGAGGTGGACTACATCGGACAGTACATCGCGCTCCAGCAACTGCGGCTGAACGAACTGGCTGACGTCCGTTTCACACACGATGTGGAGAGGAAGGACATGCCCATTCCCCCCATGATGCTCATCACATTCGTGGAAAACGCGTTTAAATACGGCATCTCGTCCAACGACCCCTGCTTCATACACATCCGGCTCAGCCAACAGGCCGACCGGCTTTACTTTGAGGTGACGAACCGGGCATTCGGCCGCAAGGCGGAAAGCTCCGGAGGTATGGGCATCAAGAACTGCCGGCGCAGGCTTGAGCTATTGTATCCCGACCGCCACCGCTTAGACATAGGACTGTCCGACGAAGGGGTGTTCCGTGTACGACTCGAACTGAAATGAAATCAAAAGCATGAGAGTAATCGCTATAGACGACGAGCCCATTGCGCTGAATATCATTGAGCAGTATTGCAAACGCCGGGGAGGCATCGTGCTGGAAACGTACAGCAAGCCGCGCGTCGGCATGCAGCGTGTGCGCGAATGGCTGCCCGATGTCGTACTGCTCGACATCGAGATGAACGGCACGTCGGGCATCGAACTGGCCAGGCAGCTTCCTCCGTCGTGCTGCCTCATATTCACCACTGCCTTTGCACACTATGCGCTAGACGGCTTCGAAGTGAATGCGGTGGACTTCCTCCACAAGCCATACTTCTACGAACGCTTCGACCGCGCCATGCAAAAGGCTGGAGAATGGCTGCGGATGCACGACTTGCTCCGCACCTCCGAGTCGCCCGCACGCCAGCTCATATTGAAGTCGGAATACAAGAACGTGACCGTCTCTGTCAACACGATTCTCTACATTGAGTCTGTCGACAACTACGTCAAGCTGCACCTGGCCGACGACACGTCTGTGCTCTCCAAAATGCCGCTGCGCACCATCGAAGAACAGTTACCACCGGGTGAGTTCATCCGGATCCACCGCTCGTTTCTGGTAGCCCGTTGCCGCATTTCGCGCTTCTCACGCGCCGAGGTCACGCTGACCAAAGGCGGGAAGGTGCTCCCTATCGGCAAGAAATATCTGGACGAGGTAATCCGGCTGCTTTCACCGTAGCAGGGGGAGAGGTCAAGACCCGCAAAGCCGCCGCTCCCCACGCCACATGTTTATCATCTCAAACAACAAATATGGACAATACCGCATTTTTCAAACTCTCCTACGGACTCTTTGTCGTGACAGCTCACGAAGGCGACAAGGACAACGGGTGCATCACCAACACCGTAGTGCAACAAACCACAACCCCCAACCGCATCTCGGTAACCATCAACAAGAACAATCTCACCCACGACATGATTCTCAGAACGGGCGTGTTCAATGTCTCTGTGCTCTCAGAGAGCTCAAGCTTCGACACGTTCAAGCACTGGGGATTCCAAAGCGGAAAGGACGTGGACAAGACTGTGGGCATCACCTTCTACAGGCTGGAAAACGGCGTAATCTACATCGTGGAGGGCGTGAACGCCGTACTCTCGGCCAAGGTGGAACAGGCCATCGACCTAGGCACCCACACGCTCTTCATTGCCGAAGTGACCGATGCCTTCAGCACCGACGAAACGCCCTCGGCCACCTATTCCTACTATCACAAGCGGATCAAGCCTGCTCCGCAGCAACCCAAGAGACGGGGATGGGTCTGCATTATCTGCGGATATATCTACGAGGGCGAAACATTGCCCGACGATTTCATCTGCCCCATCTGCAAGCACCCGGCATCTGACTTCAAGCCTACAGAGTAGTCTCGGGACACAGGGAAACGCGTGGAATCAAGCAGGCAGCCTACCTGCTTGATTCCAAGCGTTCAAGGATTCCAAGCGTTCAAGGATTCCAAGCGTTCAAGGATTCCATGCGTTCAAGGATTCCATGCGTTCAAGGATTCCATGCGTTCAAGGATTCCAAGCGTTCAAGGATTCCAAGCGTTCAAGGAGCGGGCTGAAGGCCCAGCAAGCACATAGCCCAGGGCATCGCCCTGGGTTTGTTGACCGCCGCATATGCGCCCTGCAGGGGCAAAAGCATAGATACAAAACGCATGTATTCTAACGCTTTTGCCCTTGCAGGGCGCACCTCGCGGCGGTCAACCCACCCAGGGCGATGCCCTGGGCTATGTGCTCGTTGCCCCTCCGGGGCGTGCCTTGAACGCTTGAAGACAAACGAACACTTGGAACTGATGCTTTTGCCCTTGCGCATTTTATCGCCTTTTCCGACCCATATGGTCAACAAGCGTTCAAGGAGCGGGCTGAAGGCCCAGCAAGCGCATAGCCCAGGGCATCGCCCTGGGTTTGTTGACCGCCGCAAATGCGCCCTGCAAGGGCAAAAGCATAGATACCAAACGCATGTATTCTGATGCAATACTTGCGAAAACGAAATAGGCTTTGCTCTCACTTGCACTATCTTTGCCCGCTGAAACAACACATGAAGCCATGGACCAAATACTGACTCTCATCTATGAGATGGCACCTTACCTGCTACTGGGATTCCTCATTGCCGGATTGATGCACGCCTTCATCCCTCAGGACCTCTACAGCCGCTACCTTTCCCAGAGCAATTTCAGGAGCGTTGTGCTCGCCACACTCTTTGGCATTCCTCTCCCCCTCTGCTCATGTGGCGTGATACCCACTGCCATGTCACTGCGGCGCGAAGGAGCCAGCAAGGGAGCAACGACGGCCTTCCTTATCGCTACGCCACAGACGGGTGTGGACTCAATCATAGCCACCTACTCGCTGATGGGACTGCCCTTCGCCATCATTCGTCCGATTGCCGCCCTTGTCACAGCCTTGCTGGGCGGACATTTGGCTAACCTGACCACAGGCCACGGGGAGGACGGCGGACAACAAGAGCAGCCGAATGTGGCGTGCGGATGCAACGACTGCCACCATCCGGCGCCCAGCGCCCTCTCCTTCATCGGCAAACTGAAGGCGGCCCTGCGCTATGCCTTCGTCGACATGATGCAGGATATTGGCAAGTGGCTCGTCGTGGGACTTGTCGTGGCAGGACTGATCACGGTCTTTGTGCCCGATTCCGCATTTGAGATTTTCAAGGACAACTCCCTGGCATCCATGCTCCTGGTACTGTGCATCGCCGTGCCGATGTATCTGTGTGCAACAGGCAGCATCCCCATTGCCGTGGCCCTGATGCTGAAAGGACTCACGCCCGGGGCGGGCCTTGTGTTGCTGATGGCAGGACCGGCCTGCAACATGGCAAGCATACTGGTCATCCATAAAGTGCTGGGCCGGAAGACACTGGTCACCTATCTTGCCTCTATCATCACCGGCGCAGTAGGGTTCGGCCTCATCATCGACCACGTGCTGCCGCGCCAGTGGTTCCTGTCGGACCTCATCACGCAAGCGTGCTGCCATGAGCATTACAGTTGGTTCTCCATCGGCTGCGCCCTTTTGCTGTTGCTCCTGCTCACGAATGCATGGATGCACCACCTCATCGGCCGCCACGATTCGCAAACAGCGTCAGCGAGTGAAGAGTCGCGCCCCGATCCAGACGGGGCATGCCCGAAGAACACGGATTCCACCACCATAAACACAGACAACATGAAACAGACATTCATCATCAGCGGCATGAACTGTAACCACTGCCGCACAGCGACCGAAAAGGCCATCCGCTCAGTAGCCGGTGTCACGGCGGCATCGGTCGACCTCGCCACCCGAACCGCTGTCATAGAAGGTACCGCCCCGTCCGAAGCCATCTGCAAGGCTGTGGAGGAAGTCGGATTCACCTGTTCAAAAGCCTGACGAACGACAACGCCCCGCCGCCATTCAGCACAGCGTGTTGCGCAAGAGGCAGGCGGAAAAAACACTATAGACACTGATGAACCTACACCTCATCCTATTCAGCCCTACAGGAGGGACCCGACGAGTGGGCGAAATGCTGTGCCAAGCCATGGGCGCAGCATGTACGGTAACGGACCTGTGCGTCCAGCCCTCCCAGCTCCAGCTGCCCCATATAGACAAGGACGACCTGGTCGTTGTCGCCATGCCGGTCTTTGCCGGACGCGTGCCGCCATGGGCCGTAGAGCAGCTGCGGAAGGTAGAACAGCACGGAGCGAAGTGTGCCGTGGTGGCCGTCTATGGCAACCGGGCCTACGACGATGCCCTGTTGGAGATGCAGGACGTGGCCACAGCGATGGGCTTCCGCGTGATTGCTGCCGTAGCCGCCGTAGCCGAACACAGCATCATCCGCAAATACGGCAAGGGACGACCCGATGCTGCCGACGCACAGACGCTCCGGCAAATGGGAGCGGAAATCTGGCGCAAGGCCGAGGCCGAAACCTGTGCCACAGTGCCGCAGGTGCCAGGCAACCGCCCCTACAAGCAGGCGGGCAGTGTGCCTCAGCCGAAGGGCAGGCGCGGCTGCAACCGTTGCGGCATCTGCGCCAAGCAGTGTCCCACGGGCGCCATCCCGCTCGCCGACCCCAAGCGGGTCGACACGACAAAGTGCATCGCCTGCATGAGGTGTGTGGCTGTATGTCCCTCGGGCTCCAGACGGATTGGGGCCGTGATGAACTTGCTGGCCACGCAGGTGCTCAAGAAGGCATGTGCCACGAGGAAGGAATACGAGCTTTATCTGTAACAGCGGAGGGCGTGTCAAAAGTAAGTGACACGCCCTCCGATCGTTTAAGCAGGCAAGATGCCTGCTCTCCCAGTACCTTGAACACTTGAAGTCGACAGGGCAATCGCTCTTGTCAACATCCGAACCCATACGGATTCAAACGGATGGTCAGATTGAGGCTCCGAATAAGGTTTCGAGGATGAATTACCCCTCCCTTTATATACGAATTTTTAAAGCCGCAAAAATCCTTCAACCCTTCAGCCAGCCCTTCATCCTTGCTGATTCTCAGAGAGAAAATGGCTGAAGGGTTTGGATTTCAAACCCTTCAGACCCTTCAGCCTGACACGAAGCTGATAGGTGGCGACGGTGCACTGGGAGAGCAGGCATCCTGCCTGCTGTGGCCAAGCCAATTTCAAGCGATGCTGCACTGGGAGAGCAGGCATCCTGCCTGCTTAAACGTCAATAAGCAGAAAGTTTACTTGCTTAAACGTCAATATGCAGATATTATACTTGCTTAAACGTCAATATGCAGATATTATACTTGCCTAAACGACAATGAGCAGATATTCTGCCTACTCAAACGACAATAAACAGGAATCCTGCCTGCTCTCCCAGTGCTGCATCGCTTGAAATTGGCTTGACCACAGCAGGCAAGATGCCTGCTCTCCCAGTCGTCAGTGCTACAATGCGTTGGTATAAGCCCAGCTTGTTATACGAAGAAAGCCCGAATCCCGGCTTCTACAGGGCCAGCTACGATAAGGCCGAAGGCAGCAACACGGAGGCTGGGCTAAGCGTGACAACTCGGCGGATTGTTGTGCCAAAGCCTGGACTTGTAGGGCACGAATCGGGAGGGTCCGGAAACAGCGTGGATGCTGAAGGCCTCCTGCCAAGCTGAAGGGTTGACTGATCAGGCTGAAGGGTTGACTGAACAGGCTGAAGGGTTTGAAATCAAAACCCTTCAGCCTGTTTCCCACTGATTCTCAGAGAGAATGAAAGGTCGACTGAAGGGTTGAAGGATTTGTACGGGGTAAAATACGCGTATATATAGGGGTGAATCAACCTCAGGAGTATGCTGCAAACCGGCATCCGGATCGGCCCGCCTGATGGCACACCCCGATACTGGACAACAAGCAAGCAGACGTGTCGCTCACTTTTGACACGCCCCCTCCCCCCATTTGTCAGCCGGCGAAGGAAAAAGAGGAGTGAAACACATGGCAACACGACAGAGTTCCTTACCTTTGCAGCCGACGGTCACTCCGCGAGGCGCAACGCCCTCGTCGGTACTGACTGACGGGGACGATAGCCATTACAGCGTAATGGGGCTGGACTGCCCCGCTACTTGAACACAACGATGATGAAGAAGAAAGTCATGATTACCGGCAGCAGCGGATTTCTGGGCAGCAGACTGGCACTGTTCCTGAAGGATGCGTGCGACCTGCTCCTGCCGGCACACAGCGACCTGAACATCTGCCGCGAAGAGGCTGTCAGGGCTTACCTGGAGGAGCACCGCCCGGATGTCGTGGTACACTGCGCCGCACTGAGCGACACGGGGTACTGCGAACAGCATCCCGAGGAGTCCCACAGGGTGAACGTGCAGGGCACGGTGAGGGTGGCCAAGGCTTGCAAACGGACTGGGGCCAGACTCGTGTTCATGTCGAGCGACCAGGTGTACAACGGTTCACCCCTGAGCGGACCGCTCAAGGAGGCGGATGCCATCGCACCGGCCAACGTGTACGGCCGCCACAAGCTGGAGGCCGAACAGAGGGCACTGCTGAACCTCCCCGATTCGGTCGGACTGAGGCTGACCTGGATGTACGACGTGCCGGACTGCCGCCTGAGGCCGAACAGGGGGCTGCTGCTGAACCTGCAGCGGGCCCACGACGAGGGGACTGTCGTACGGGCTGCCACCCATGAGTTCCGCGGCGTGACAAACGTGTGGGAGGTGGTCGGGAATATGTCGAAGGCCTGGGACCTGCCTGGAGGCATCTACAATTTCGGCTGCGGCAACGGGATGAACAGCCATGAGCTACAGCTCGAGACGGCCCGGCTGATGGGGCTTCGTGACCCGTCGGCATGGATCAGGCCGGACGACGAAAGGTTCTGCGACCGGAGCCGGAACCTGTCGATGGACTGTACGGCGGTCGGGAGCCATGGCATCTGGTTCCGCGGCAGCCTGGAAGGTGTGGAGGCGGCGCTGGGCTGTCCGTTCGGGCAGGTCGCGCCTTATGTGCCGCAGGCATTGCCCCTCGTTGAACAATAAAGACCATTCTTGCAAAATATGTTCCCAGTGAAGATTACCGCCCTCCGAAGGGTGCAGCACGACGACCTGATGGCCGTCTACGAGAATCCGATCGAACACGCCTGTGAGGTGCGTGAAGGACAGACGTGGACAAGCACGGACGGAACACGCCCGAAGGGACTCTGTCCCGAAGCCTGGAAGGCGATGAGGGAGTTTGTCGAGGCCCTGTCCCGAGGCGAAGGCAACTTCTTCGACGGCTGGATGAAGAACCCCTACAGCGCGATGATCAGCTGCAACGACGGCTTCCGCCCTGTCAGCTTCTACATCGAGGCTGTGCGCTGAAGAATGGGTGATGGAGCCCCAAAGGGACGACATTCGCCAGAAACACCTGTCAACAAAACGACCCGGCGGGAAGCGGAAGACGCTGTGACATCGGAGGATGACTGAAGAACAACTGAACCGAAACGACTATGACCGACTGGAAGAGTGCGCTTGCCGCGCTGGGCGCAAGCATGGAACCTGCCGAGGCAGGCGAACAGAAACGGGTGGAGCGCACCAAGCGCGTAGGAGTGGTCTACTCCACCAACCCTGACTACAACTACTCCGACGGCCTGCCGGAGGAAACGGAGACACTGCCTGAATGCCGCCAGAAGCTCCGCCTGAGCATGGAGCGGGCAGGACGCGGAGGCAAGACCGTGACCCTGGTCAGGGGCTTTGTGGGCACGGCGGCCGACTGTCTGGCCCTGTGCAAGCTGCTCAAGCAGAAGTGTGGCGTGGGCGGCACGGTGAAGGACGGCGAAATCATCGTGCAGGGCGACCACCGCCAACGGCTCGCCGAGATACTCCGACAAGAAGGTTACACCCAAACGAAATGACACCAATGAAAAGCTTACTGATCAAGGACACCACCGTGAGCGAACGCGCCCAGATTGTGCGCGAAGCCCTGGGGGCCGAAGCGGACTGTGAAGGCATTGACCTCTCCGACATGTACGACGACTACATCTACGGGATCAAGGAACTCTCCGACATCAACCGCGAGTTCAGCGAACGGCATGCCGGCAGCGTCGTGCCCGGCGACGCACGCAAGGCCTCTGGCTGCGCCATGCGATAGCAGCCTGCCCCCAAAGCATGACGGATGGAACGACGCAATCCCTCTTCCTTCCTGTCTGAAGCAACGGGTGGACTGGGGGGAGCAGGCATCCCTGCCTGCTGTCTCTGAATCTGCCTGCAAAACCTCATCGACTACAGCATGGAGATATACCTTGTCAGACACGGGGAGACCGTGGAGAACAACCTGCGGATTCTGCAGGGACACCTGCCCGGCAGGCTGACTGAGCAGGGCCGCCAGCAGGTGCGCACAACGGCTGAGGAGCTGGCCCGGAGCGGGGTGAGCTTCAGCCGCATCGTGACGAGCGACCTGAAGCGCGCGACCGACTCGGCACAGCTCATTGCCGACAGGCTGCTACTGCCCGTCGAGAAGCTGAGGCTGCTGCGCGAACGAGACTGGGGCACCTACACCGGGATGACCATCAGCGAAGCGGCCGCCCGCTATCACCAGAACGGGCGCTGGAACTTTCCCGACGGCAGCGCGGAGCGCGACGAGGACATCAGCGCACGCGCCGCCCTGGCCCTCAAGACGCTCCGCACGCGCTATGCGGACGAAACGCTCGTGGTGGTGACCCATGGCCTCCTGGCCCGCCACCTGATTGCCGCCCACCGGGGGGGCTCCTTCCGCGAGGTGCAACCTCTGGAGAATGCAGAAGTCAGAAGATTAGTGCTCGGGCAACCTTCGTAGGCCGCCCCTGAAAAGGAAGAAAATCGAGTAGGAGGTAAACACTAATCATAGGTTGTTTATCTCCTATTTTCGTGTTTACCGACCTCTCACACCACCGTACGTGCCGTTCGGCATACGGCGGTTCTTAACGCGGGTGCTTTTTCTCGTAATATTCCGTAAGCGTGGGATAGTGCGCTCGTTTCAAGTTCTCATT
>CAMBOH010000021.1 GCA_945869305.1 uncultured bacterium | reverse complement strand
AAAGGTAAAGGGATGAATGATTGTGTACAAGGCGGCATCGCGGATACGCTTACGGCAAATTCAAGGATGTGCTATCAATCCGGCATCCGGTTCGGCCTGATTGATAGAGCATCCCCAAAAGAATGCTGCCTATGCACAATAAAGCAAGGGAATTTGCGTTTGTTCTTTTATGAAATGCACTTTACAACTGCTTATGCGCGGGCTGTGCGTGCTGTGGTTTGCCATGCTGCCACAGCTATTGCCGGCTCAATGGCGCACCCGGCTGTTTGGCACCGTGAAGGACGATGTGGGACAGCCCATCGAACTGGCTACCGTGAGGGTGACGGGCCAAAACGCCATGACGCTGACCAACCTGAAGGGAGAATACACCCTTTGGTGTGAGTCGGCTGACTCGGTGCGCGTAGTCTTTTCGATGATAGGCTACGAAACCCGCAAGCGTCTGTTGCGCTCGCCTGGCGACTCGGTGCGCCTGGACATCGTGCTGCCTCTCTATGACAAGGGCACACTGGGCACGGCAGTAGTGACGGGACAGGGGGTGCAGACTGGTACACTGCAACGCATCACCCCCACCGAAACGCACCTGTCTCCTTCAACTACAGGGAACGGTGTGGAAGAAATCATAGCCACGCAGGCTGGCGTTTCGACCCACAACGAACTGTCGTCGCAGTATAATGTGCGCGGCGGCTCGTTCGACGAGAACTGCGTCTACCTGAACGGCGTAGAAGTGTATCGCCCCATGCTGGTACGTTCGGGGCAGCAGGAAGGACTCTCCATCATCAACCCCGATATGGTAGAGAGCATAGGCTTTTCGTCGGGCGGCTTCGAAGCCCGCTATGGCGACCGCATGTCGTCGGTGCTCGACATTACCTACAAGCGACCTGAAAGTTTCGAGGCCACAGGTACGGCCTCGCTGCTCGGCGCAGGAGCCTATGTGGGGTGGGGCAATCGGCGGGTGAGCCTGATGACCTCGGTGCGCTACAAGACTACACGTGCGCTGATGGGGGCAACCGACACAAAGGCGGAGTACAAGCCCGACTTCCTGGACTACCAGGCCAGTCTGTCATTCCGGCCCAATGCGCGGTGGTCGCTCGACGTGCTGGCCAACTATTCGGACAACAGCTACAGGTTTGTGCCCGAAACGCGCGAAACGAACTTCGGCACCATGGAGGAAGCCAAGAAGTTCAAGGTGTACTTCGACGGACAGGAACGCGACCTGTTCCGCACACTCTTCGGTGCGGCCACACTGACGCGGCATTTTTCGGCCGACACCTATCTGGCACTGCAATGCTCGTCGTTCAGCACCCGCGAACGCGAAACCTTCGACATACAGGGCGAATACTGGCTGGGAGAGGCTACCGGACAGGAACAACTCGGCGTGGGTACCTACATGGAACATGCACGAAACAGGCTGAAGGCCCGGGTGGTGAACGGCGGACTTCGTTTCCGCACCAAAATCACGGCGCACACGATACAGGCTGGCCTGAACCTCATTCACGAAACCGTGCACGAAAATGCACGTGAATGGGAAATGCGCGATTCTATGGGCTACTCGCTGCCCACCGACCCACAGATCATGAAGCTCATCTACAGCCTGCGTTCCAAAACGGACATCAGCAGCACGCGCACCCAATTCTTCGTGCAGGACAGCTGGCGTGTCAAAACCGGGCTGGGCCTCTTCAACCTTACCTACGGCCTGCGCCTGAGCCACTGGAGCTGGAACGGGGAGACGCTCCTGTCGCCGCGCGCCTCGCTCGGACTGCTTCCGGCCTTCTCAGACAACTGGACCTTCCGTGCCGCTACTGGCTTCTACTATCAGTCGCCCTTCTATAAGGAGCTGAAGGACACCACGCTGACTCACGGGCTGGCCACCGTGGAACTGAACCGGAACATCAAGTCGCAACGCTCCATACACTTTGTGCTGGGGGCTGACTACACCTTCAGGATGGCCGACCGACCCTTCAAGTTTACAGCCGAAGCCTACTACAAGGCACTATCCAACCTCATACCCTACAGCGTGGATAATGTCCGGGTCGTGTATTACGGACGCAACGCCTCGAAGGGATATGCTGCGGGTATAGACTTCAAGCTCTACGGCGAGTTCGTAGCCGGCACCGACTCCTGGCTGACCCTGTCGCTGATGCGCACCAAGGAAAAGATTGACGGACAATGGGTGCCCCGGCCAACTGACCAGCTCTACAACGTGTCGCTCTTCTTTACCGACTATTTCCCGGGCACCACCCGATGGCGCTTTACGCTGAAAGCGGCTTTTGCCGACGGCCTGCCATTCGGCCCGCCCCGCTCAGCCCGCACACAGCAGCAATGGCGTGCACCGGCCTACAAGCGTGTGGATATGGGCATGAGCTACCGTTTGCTGAACAATGAAGACCGCCACCTCTCTCGGGGCAGCGCACGCTGGCTGCGCAATGTGTGGTTGGGCGTGGACTGCTTCAACCTGCTCGGCATTGACAATGTCAATTCCTATTATTGGGTGACGGACATCACCGACCACCAGTATGCAGTGCCCAACTATCTGACCGGCCGCCTGCTGAATGTGAGGCTAAGCTTCGATTTGCGCTGAAAACGGGGCCGACGGAGCCTGATTGCATCCTGAATCATTGCTGTCCGATAAAACTTTCTGGTACGAGATATACTGGGGCTGACACTTCTCACGAGGTATCAGCCCTTTCTGTTGCCTTTGAATGGATAGTGCAAGTGAGCGCAAAGAAGTCGCGTGTACACTTCCAAACACTGGTTAAAAAACACTTTCAGCTTTTCTTTTGCACTTCGCTCGCCTTGCACTATCTTTCCATAAGATAGGCGGCGGCTCGGAAGTGCAAAACGAAAAACTTTCAGCTTTTCTTTTGCACTTCGCTCGCCTTGCACTATCTTTGCGCGGAATATATTTTTTGATGAATGAAAACATTGTATAAGATTAAAAAAGGCTTGGACTTGCGATTGCAGGGCGAGGCTGAACTTAAGCTGGTGAAAGCTGGCCTGAGTGAGGAGTATGCGCTGATGCCTACCGACTTCCAAGGCATTGTACCCCGCGCTGTGGTGAAGGAAGGCGACCGGCTGCTGGCAGGCGAGGCCCTGTTTGTTGACAAGGCCACCGAACGCATCCACTTCGTTTCGCCAGTCAGCGGAACAGTGGTCGGCGTGGAACGTGGAGAACGCAGAAAGTTGCTGCGCTTCCGCGTGAAGGCCGACAGGGAACAGGCGTTCAAGAATTTCGGCGAAAAGTATGATGCAGCACATCTGTCGGCTGACAGTGTGAAGGCACTGTTGCTCGAAAGCGGACTCTTCGGGTTCATTCGCCAGCGTCCCTATGATGTGATTGCCAGTCCCGACGACACGCCGAAAGCTATCTTTATCTCCGCCTTCAGCAAAATGCCTCTGGCTGCTGATTTCAGCTTTGTGGTGAAAGGCCACGAAGAGGACTTCAAGAATGGCGTAAGGGCATTGGCCAAGCTGGCCAAGGTGCATCTGGGCATCTGCCCGGCCCAAATCAACTCGGACCTTCTCCCTATCAGCGAGGCAGAAGTCAGCGTGTTCGACGGACCGAACCCCTCGGGCAATGTGGGCGTACACATTAACCGCATTGACCCCGTAAACAAGGGCGAGGTTGTATGGACGCTGTCACCCGAAACTGCCGTCGTACTGGGCCGCTTGCTGCGTACAGGCAAACTTGACCTTACGCGCCGGGTGGCTGTGGCTGGCTCACAGGTGCGCCAGCCTCATTACGTGGAGACACTGGCAGGCGCTCCCTTGGCCGACTTGCTGAAGGGCCAGCTCGACACCGACACGCACGTGCGTATCATCAACGGCAACCCGTTGGTGGGCTACCAGACGGATGTGACGGGCTTCCTGGGTGCCTTCAACAACGAGGTGTGCGTCATTCCCGAAGGTGACGATGTGAACGAGGCCTTCGGATGGATTGCACCACGCTTGAATGATTACTCCACAAGCCGCAGCTATTTCACTTGGCTCTTAGGGAAAAATCGCGCCTATGACCTCGACTGCCGCATCAAGGGTGGCGAACGCCACATGATTATGAGTGCCGAATACGAAAGGGTCTTCCCGATGGACATTTACCCCAGCTTCCTCATCAAGGCTATCATTGCGGGTGACATTGACCGTCAGGAAGCATTGGGCATCTACGAAGTGGCCCCTGAGGACTTTGCCGTGGCTGAATTTGTCGATTCGTCCAAGCTCGAACTGCAGCGTATCGTGCGCGAAGGTCTGGACGTGCTGCGCAAGGAGAATGCCTAAAGAGCGAGGCGGAACGCTTCGCTCAGTTTGAAGTCCTATAGTGGAAACCGGGCAGGGATGCTGCCTGCGAGGCGGACTCTCCTGACCGAGGATAACCTTGGGGACTTTGACTCAAACTGAGCTTCGCTCTCCATCTTAATTATTAAAGAAAATAACAATGCTGAAAAAATTCTTTGACAATATCCGGCCGAACTTTGAGGAAGGGGGCAAGCTAAAGGCTTTCCGCTCTGTGTTCGACGGCATGGAAACGTTCATGCTTGTGCCCAATGCCACGTCACGTTCGGGTGTGAGCATTCACGATGCCATCGACTCGAAGCGCATCATGTCGTTTGTAGTGATCGCCTTGATGCCGGCCCTGCTGTTTGGCATGTACAACATCGGTTATCAAAATGCTGCTGCGGCCGGCAAACTGGCCGAAACGGGCTTTTGGTCGATGTTCCTGTATGGTTTCTTGCTCACACTGCCCAAGATAGTAGTATCCTACGTGGTGGGTCTGGGCATTGAGTTCACTGTAGCTCAGTGGAAAAACGAGGAAATCCAAGAGGGCTACCTCGTGACCGGTATGCTCATTCCGCTGATTGTCCCCGTAGGCTGCCCCCTGTGGATGCTGGCCGTAGCCGTAGCGTTCTCTGTGATTTTCTGCAAGGAGATCTTTGGCGGTACGGGCATGAACATCTTCAACCCGGCCTTGGTGGCCCGTGCCTTCCTGTTCTTCTCTTATCCCACCAGCATGAGCGGCGACAAGGTATGGGTAGCCGCCCATGAAGTGTGCGGCTTGGGCTACAACCTGCCTGATGCCACGACCATGGCCACTCCGCTGGGCGAGGCCGCAGCCGGCCTGACTCCCTCAGCCAGCTTCAGCGACATGGTGTGGGGACTGATTCCGGGTTCTATCGGCGAGACTTCGGTCGTAGCGATAGCCTTGGGCGGCCTGCTCCTATTATATACGCAGATTGCTTCGTGGCGCACCATGTTCAGTGTCTTTGCCGGTGGCATCCTGATAGCCGTGCTCTTCAACATGGCAGGCATAGAGGGCAACGCTGTGGCCAATATGCCTTGGTATGAACACCTGGCTACAGGCGGCTTCTGCTTCGGCGCCGTATTTATGGCTACAGACCCCGTAACGAGTGCCCGCACGGAGAACGGCAAATTCATCTATGGCTTCCTGATCGGTGCTCTGGCTGTGCTGATCCGCGTGCTGAATCCGGGCTACCCCGAAGGCATGATGCTGGCCATCCTCTTCATGAACATGTTTGCCCCGCTCATTGACTACTGCTTCGTGCAGCGTAACATCAACAAACGACTCAAGAGAGCAAGCAAATAGCAGTGAAATGGTTGCAAGGCCTTGAGGTGCTGCATGTGCAGGACTCGCCAAGGCCGATGAAACCGGTAACATTTCTACTTATGAATACAAACAACAATACTTATACGGTCGTTTATGCTTCGATAATGGTGGTTATCGTGGCATTCCTGCTCGCATTCGTTTCGTCGGCCTTGAAGCCCACTCAGGAACAGAATGTGGCACTCGACAAGAAGAAACAGATTCTGGCTGCGCTGAACATCCGCAATCTGGACAACGCCGACTCGATTGAGGCACGCTACAACGCTGTTGTACAGGCCGACAGGGTGGTAAGTGCCGACGGTACGGTAGTGAAAGAAGGCGCCGGCAAGGTGAACGACGGCTTCTGTGTGGCCAACAAGGACATTTCGGCTGACTGCCTGCCTGTCTACGTGTGTGAAGTGGACGGCGAAACGAAATATGTGGTTCCCATGACGGGACGCGGCCTCTGGGGCGGCCTGTGGGGATATATGGCAGTCAATGCCGACCTGCAGACCATCTATGGTGCCTATTTCTCGCATGAGAGCGAAACGGCCGGTCTGGGTGCACTGATCGCAGAGGAATCTTTCCAGCAGATGTTCTGCGGCAAGCACCTGTTTGCCGACACTGATTCGACCCAGGTGGCACTGACCGTCGTAAAGAACGGCAAAGTGGAACCCGGAAAGGAAAACTGGCAGGTGGACGGCATTACCGGTGCCACACTCACTTCAGTTGGCGTGGCCAACATGGTGACACAAGGCCTGCAGCAGTACATGGGCTATTTCAAGTCAGTAAAATAACCGGGCTGGTCCAAGTAATCGGCTTCGTAAACGACGAAGCCCAAACCCTTTAAAAAGTAAAAGAACGATGAGTTTGTTTTCAAAAGAAAATAGAGAGGCCCTTATAGGCCCGCTCCACCTGAACAACCCTGTGACGGTCCAGGTGTTGGGCATCTGTTCGGCCTTGGCGGTCACCTCACAGCTCGAACCTGCCATTGTGATGGGTCTGTCGGTGACGGTCATTACCGCCTTTGCCAATGTCATCATCTCGCTGTTGCGCAAGACCGTGCCCAACCGCATCCGCATCATTGTACAGCTCGTAGTCGTGGCCACACTGGTGACCCTGGTATCGCAGGTGTTGAAGGCCTACGCCTATGATGTGAGCGTGCAGCTTTCAGTCTACGTGGGTCTGATTATCACCAACTGTATCCTGATGGGCCGCCTCGAAGCCTTCGCCATGATGAACGGTCCCTGGGAGTCATTCCTCGACGGCGTAGGCAGCGGCCTGGGTTATGCCTGGGTGCTGGTAGCCGTAGGCTTCGTACGCGAACTGCTCGGAAGCGGAACACTGCTCGGACTGCGCGTCATTCCCGAGAGCATCTATGCTGAGAACGGCGGTTTCTATGTGAACAATGGCATGATGACCATGCCCGCCATGGCCCTCATCCTGTGTGGATGTCTCATTTGGGCCAGCCGCGCACTGACCAAGGAACAGAAGTAATGAACAGGCACGGACTGCCACATGTATGAACAGGTGGCAGCAAGCCATTAACACAGTATTTATCAATGGAACATTTATTCAGTCTGTTCGTCCGCTCGATATTTGTGGACAATATGATATTCGCGTTTTTCCTCGGCATGTGTTCCTACTTGGCCGTATCGAAGACCGTGAAGACAGCACTGGGGTTGGGCGTGGCCGTAACCTTTGTGCTCATGATTACCGTGCCCGTCGACTATCTGCTTCAGACCCGCGTGCTGGGCCCTGACTGTCTGGTGGAGGGTGTCGACCTGTCGTTCCTTTCGTTCATCCTGTTCATTGCCGTGATTGCCGGCATCGTACAGCTGGTCGAAATGATAGTCGAACGCTTCTCTCCCTCGCTGTATGCCGCACTGGGCATCTTCCTGCCGCTGATTGCCGTAAACTGCGCCATCATGGGTGCCAGCCTCTTCATGCAGCAGCGCATCGGTATGGAGCCGGGCAGCTCCCAGTTCATTGGCAATGTAGGCGACGCCTTGGTCTATGCCTTGGGCTCAGGTATCGGCTGGCTGCTTGCGATCGTAGCGCTGGCTGCCATTCGCGAAAAGATGGCATACACCGATGTGCCCAAACCCCTGCAGGGACTCGGCATTACCTTTATCACTGTAGGCTTGATGGCCATGGCCTTCATGTGCTTCTCGGGCTTGAACATTTAACCACAGCTACAGATTAACTCAATGGATATCAATCTTATTCTAACAAGCATCGGAGTATTCTTGGTAATGATACTCCTTCTGGTCATTGTGTTGCTGGTGGCCAAACGATACCTGTCGCCCAGCGGCAAGGTGAACATTAGCATCAATGGCAAGGACAATGTGAGCGTCGAGCAGGGAGGCAATCTGCTTTCCACCCTTTCAGAACAAGGCATCTACCTGCCTTCTGCCTGCGGCGGAAAAGGCAGCTGCGGACAGTGCAAGTGTCAGGTGGTAGAAGGCGGCGGAGAGATTCTCGACTCAGAACGCGGCCACTTCACGCGCAAGCAGGTGAAGGAACACTGGCGCTTGGGTTGTCAATGCAAGGTGAAAGGTGACCTCGCTATCCAGGTGCCTGACAGCGTGCTGGGTGTAAAGGAATATGAATGTACGGTGATTTCGAACAAAAACGTGGCCACCTTCATCAAGGAGTTCAAGGTACAGCTGCCTGCCGGTGCCCACATGGACTTCCTGCCTGGTTCGTATGCTCAAATCAAAATCCCTGCATTCACCATGGATTACGACAAGGACATCGACAAGAGCCTGATTGGCGACGAATACCTGCCGGCATGGCAGAAGTTCGGGCTTTTCCCCTTGAAGTGTGTCAACACCGTACCCACGGTTCGCGCCTACTCCATGGCCAACTATCCCGCCGAGGGCGACGTGTTCATGCTCACCGTGCGCATTGCCACACCGCCCTTCAAGGCTGACCGCAGCGGTTTCATGGATGTCAATCCCGGTATCGCCTCTTCCTATATCTTTACGCTCAAACCGGGCGACAAGGTCATCATGAGCGGCCCTTACGGCGATTTCCACCCGCATTTCGACTCGAAGAAAGAGATGATTTGGGTAGGTGGTGGTGCCGGTATGGCTCCTCTGCGCGCACAAATCATGCACATGACCCGCACGCTGAACTGCCGCGACCGCGAAATGCACTACTTCTATGGAGCACGTGCCCTGAACGAGGTGTTCTATCTCGAAGACTTCCAGCAACTGGAAAAGGATTTCCCCAACTTCCACTTCCATCTGGCTCTCGACCGTCCCGATCCCGCAGCCGATGCAGCCGGCGTGAAGTACACGGCCGGGTTCGTCCATCAGGTGATGTACAACACCTACCTGAAAGACCACGATGCACCCGAGGATATTGAATACTACATGTGTGGTCCCGGTCCGATGTCGAAGGCTGTTGTAGGAATGCTCGACAGCTTGGGAGTAGAACCCGAAAGCATCATGTACGACAATTTTGGCGGATAAACCGCTTGTTTTAATGCTGCGCGTGGCTTATGCCACGCGCAGTGTATGACTGCTGGGAGAGCAGGCAGTGGGTACCCTTGGACAATGCCGGGAGAGCAGGCAAAGGCCTGCTTAATTTATGGCTCGACAACAGCAGGCTTGATGCCTGTTCTCCCCCGTTTCACGTCTTATTCCGCATTTCATGCAATAAAAAAGCATTATTGCCGTTTTATTCCATGTAACGGCCGCATTCAACGGACAAATTCATTGGAATTACACAAGCCGTGCGGCCATCAGATTGCAAGTTATGGAACAATTGTCTTGGATCTGCTATACGTGCCTTATACTGGCGTTAAGCTTCCTGCTTACCGTAGTGACGAAGCCCCAGCTGCTGAAGCTCTGCAGGTGCAGGGGCTACTACGATTTGCCAAACGACCGGAAGCTTCATAGCGACAACATACCGCGACTGGGCGGCGTGCTCTTTGCTCCCGTGATGATGGTGGGCGTGACAGCATCCTTGGTTGTCAAGTTCTGCCTCCAGTCTATGCCTCTTCCCTTCGTCAGCCTGTCTGTCGGCTTCGTGCTGACAGGAACATTCCTCATCTACCTTGTCGGACTGCTCGACGACCTGTGCGGACTGAAAGCCAGCCTGAAGTTTGGAATCCAACTTTTGGTATCGCTGCTCCTGCCTTTCTGCGGACTCTACATACACAACCTCTGCGGACTGTTCGGTCTCTACGAGTTACCTTGTTGGCTGGCCTATCCGCTCACCGTGTTTGTTTCACTGCTCATAGTCAATGCCATAAAATCCAATTGATACCCCAACACCTATCCATATCCAACCCTGATCAAGCCGATGAAATCGAACAAGTCATACTCCATGAATAAGTCACACTCCATGAACAAGGTCAGCGAAGCACTGACACGCCTGCTTGACATCCTCATTTCGGGTGTCTGCCTGATTGTGTTTTCGCCGCTTTTCCTACTGTGCTGGTGTCTGATTCGCCATGAGGACGGCAGTCCCGTGTTGTACTGCCAGGAACGCATTGGCAGGGGAGGCAAGAGTTTCATCATCTACAAGTTCCGCACCATGAAGCGCGACGCCGAACGGTGCGGTCCGCAGCTGTCCAGCCCGGAGGGCAAAGACGATCGCCTGTTGCGTGTCGGAACCTTCCTGCGTCATCATCACCTCGATGAACTGCCGCAATTGTGGAACGTCTTTATCGGCGACATGGCCTTTGTTGGCCCACGTCCCGAACGTCCCCATTTCATCAAGCAAATCATGGAGAAAGACCCCCGTTACGAACTGCTCTATCAGGTCCGTCCCGGTGTGACCTCCTACGCCACCCTCTACAACGGCTACACCGACACCTTAGAGAAGATGCTTCAACGGCTGGAACTCGACCTCTACTATCTGGAGCACCGTTCGCTCGTGCTCAACCTGAAAATTCTCTGGATCACCTTCTACCGTATCGTGTCGGGCAAGACGTTCTGACCCAGACACGAAGCCGTTGCCCTGCCTGCCTTCAAGCCCGTCTCCGGAAGAACGGATAAAGGCCGCAACTCCGACAACAACCTGTACCGACAAGCTCCCCTGAGCTGAAGACCAACCCAACACCCCAGAAAAAGAGACCGATTCATGAACCTTCTGTCTGCCATCCTTTACCGCGTACCCCGCGCACTGTCCCTGCTGACCGTCCTGAGCACTGTCACACTCTCTTCATGCCGCAACAAGCAGACCGGCCAGGCCGACAGCCTGGCGGACTGTAGCGAAGCCCGTGCCCAAATGGAACAAGAGGCAGCCGGTCGGCTCCAGACAGCCCGCCAGCAGCTGGCTGCCCATCAGTATGAGGCCGCCCGTCAGACCGTCAGAAACATGCGAAAAGACTGCTATTTGGCATTGAATGCACGCGAAAATGCCATTCTGCTGATGGACAGCATCGACTGGTTAGCAGCGCAGGCCGAGCTGGCCCATGTAGACAGCCTCATGCGCCAACAATCTGACAGCATCGGACAGGCCGACTTCGACGAAGCATGCCGCAAGGTGCAATTCTACGAGCGAAAGCTGCAGCACGACCGCAAGGCCAGACCCTGAGAACAGCGGCCCTCCACGCCATCATCCGTCATCTCCTCTACCAACCAACGCCATCATGAACGTCTCTACCGCCGATACATCTGCAGAAAACTCCTTCGAACACACGCTGCACACCGCCCTCAACGAATCACAATATGGAGCCGTCACCTACATGGACGGCCCCGAACTGGTCATTGCCGGTGCCGGGTCGGGCAAGACCCGCGTACTGACCTATAAGATAGCCTGGCTGCTGCATCAGGGTTGCCAGCCCTGGAACATCATGGCTCTCACCTTCACCAACAAGGCAGCCCGCGAGATGAACGAACGAATCGGCCGGCTGTGTGCCCACATGGATTGCCGCGGCATGTGGAGCGGCACCTTCCACAGCCTTTTTGCCCGCTTGCTGCGGCAGGAAAGCAACTGTCTGGACATACCGTCCAACTTCACCATCTACGACTCCTCCGACACGCGCTCCATGATCAAGAACATCGTCAAGGAGCTGGAACTGGACGACAAGGTGTACAAGACAAACCGTCTGGCTGCGCGCATCTCAGAGGCCAAGAACCACCTGGTCCTACCCGACCTATATGCTGCCGACAGCAGCATCCAGAGCCGTGACCATGCCGAAGGCATTCCACAGACACACCGCATCTATAGCCTATACCAGCAACGCCTTGCCGCAGCCGGTGCCCTGGACTTCGATGACCTGCTGCTCAAGACCTTCCTCCTGCTGCGCGACAATGAAGAGGTACGCAACCGCTACAGACAACGGTTCCGCTACATCCTCGTCGACGAGTACCAGGACACCAATATGGCGCAACACCGCATTCTCTCGCTCCTCACCCAGCCAGACTCGCCCATCTGCGTGGTTGGCGACGATGCACAGAGCATCTACAGCTTCCGCGGGGCCGACATAGCCAACATACTGCATTTCCAAGACCAGTACCCAAGCTGCCGCACCTTCAAGCTGGAGTGCAACTACCGTTCAACGTCTCACATCGTCGAGGCATCCAACAGCGTGATAAGCCATAATCGCCGACAGATACCCAAGCATGTCTATGCCGCCGGAGGACAGGGTGACCCCATCGAAGTGTTTAAGGCCAATACCGACAAGGAAGAAGCCACCAAGGTGGCCATGAACATCCTAAAACTACGTCGGAATGGATTGGATTTCAGCGAAATAGCCCTGCTCTATCGAACCAATGCTCAAAGTCGCCCCTTCGAGGAAGTATTCAAGATATCGGGCATACCCTATCGCATATACGGCGGACTTTCCTTCTATCAGCGCAAGGAGGTGAAGGACGTGATGGCCTACCTGCGTCTCACCGTCAATCCCGACGACGAGGAAGCCTTCCGGCGTATCGTGAACTATCCCGCACGAGGCATAGGCAACACGACGCTCCAGCGGTTGCAGGCAGCAGCGGCTGCAGCAGGTGCAAGCCTGTGGCAGACTGCCTGCCAGCCCGAACTTCACAACCTACAGCTCGGCGGTGCAGCCCGAACCAAGCTGGCCGCCTTCTGCCAGCTCATCGAGACCTTCAGGCAGGATGCAGCGACCCAGTCGGCCGCACAGCTGGCCAAGGATATCGTGAAGCGCAGCGGCATAGCCCTCGATCTGCTGGCCGACCACACGGCCGAAGGAGAGGCCCGCCGCGAGAATGTCGACGAATTGCTTGGTTCCATCGACGGTTTCGAACGCGAACTGCTGGCCGAGCGCGGCCAGAATCAGCGCATATCCTTGGCGGAATTCCTGAGCTCCGTCTCCCTGCTCACCGATTCCGATGTGAGAGATGACGGACAGCCTTGCGTAACGCTCATGACCATCCACGCAGCCAAGGGACTGGAATTTGATGCCGTTTTCATTACAGGTCTCGAAGAGGACCTCTTTCCCAACGCCAACGCCCGGCTCTATCCGCGCGAGATGGAAGAGGAACGAAGGCTCTTCTACGTGGCACTCACCCGAGCCCGCAAGCACTGCTTCCTGAGCTATGCACTGACCCGTTACCGCTACGGCAATTTCCAGATGAACGAACCCAGCGTCTTCATCGACGAAATCGAGCCGCAACATCTGGAACGCAAGGATCTGCAATCCGGCCGGACGGCACGCCCCGGTGCGACATCGGCCACGGCCTCTGGCAACAGTTGGCTGCGGCGCGACCGCCGTGTGGAACACACAGACCAGCCCGACCCGTTCGGCCCATCATATGCAGAACAGCCCCATTCATCGCGCAATGAAGCATATGCAGCCCGTCTGGCATCCTACGACGACACCCCGCGACGTGTAACCCCGCCCACACCGCCGGCAGGTTTCAGACGGGTGGCCTCCACGCATCCTACTGCGGCAACCGCTCCTTCACAGGACGTTACCCAAAAGCTTTCGCAGCTCTCCATAGGCACGCGCATCGCCCACGAACGCTTTGGCATAGGCACCGTAGTGGGCATCGAAGGCCGCGACGACAGTGCCAAGGTACGCGTTGACTTCAAGCAGGCGGGCGTCAAGAACCTTCTGGTCAAGTTCGCACGCTTTACCATTGTCGAGTGAACCTCCCCACTTATTATTTGACAAGTGCGTCTTCATTTTGCTGAATACATCTCCCTCTTTGTTCACCCACGGCCGAGACGGTCGAAACACATATCTTCATAGAAGACAGACTGGACAGAGAAGGGGGGGGCGGCTGACGGTCCTGCGAAGAAAAGCCTGCTCCAATCCGCCATACATTCCGTCCGCTCCCATGCGCCCCTTGTCCGGTAGACGGACTGATACGCCTGCCACAGTCCGAAACTATCTGCAAGCTCCCACCCACGCACCATCACACCGCTTATTTCTGTTCTAAGCGAGCCGATGCCCCCGCACCGACCCGCTTTTTTTTATGCCGAGAGGGTAGGGCAAAGTGGCTTAAAAGGGCTTAGAACGGCCTTTTCGGGCATTTCGCCCTTCCGAACCCCCTATTTTCGGCCGACAAATTTGTTGTATAAATCCTAATGGCGTAAATTTGCCGGAGCAAAACAGGCCGGACAGGCCCGTTCGATGCAACCAGCCTGACTGCACAAACACATAAACCTATATAATGATCGAAGACGAAGACAGAATTATCAAAGTCAATATTGAGGAGGAAATGAAGACCTCCTATATTGACTACTCCATGTCGGTCATCGTGGCACGTGCGTTGCCCGATGTTCGCGACGGATTCAAGCCCGTTCACCGCCGCATTCTCTACGGCATGATGGGACTGGGCATCACCCACGACAAACCGACCCGTAAGTCGGCCCGTATTGTGGGCGACGTGCTCGGTAAATATCACCCCCACGGCGACAGCTCTGTATACGGGGCGCTGGTCCGTATGGCCCAGCCCTGGAACATGCGCTACACCCTGGTCGACGGACAGGGTAACTTCGGTTCGATGGACGGCGACTCCGCCGCCGCCATGCGTTACACCGAAGCCCGGCTCACACAGGTGGGCGAGGCCATGATGCAGGATTTGGAGAAGGAAACGGTCGACATGGACCGCAACTTTGACAATACGCTCGACGAGCCCACAGTGATGCCTACACGCATCCCGAACTTCCTGGTGAACGGTGCCAGCGGCATTGCAGTCGGAATGGCTACCAATGTGCCGACCCACAACCTGGGCGAGGTGATTGACGGCTGCGTGGCCTACATTGACAATCCCGACATCACCGTCGACGAACTCATGCAGCATGTCAAGGCTCCTGACTTCCCTACAGGCGGCTACATCATGGGCATGCAGGGCGTGCGTTCGGCTTACGAGACAGGACGTGGACGTGTAGTCATGCGTGCCAAGACCGACATCGAGACCGGGCCACAGCACGACACCATCGTCGTCAACGAGCTCCCCTACGGACTGAACAAGGAGGAACTCGTGAAGAACATCGGTATGCTGGCCGCCGAAAAGCGCATTGAGGGCATCTCGAACGTCAACGACGAGAGCGACAAGGACGGCATGCGCATTGTCATCGACGTGAAGCGCGACTACAACGCCAACGTCGTGCTGAACAAGCTCTTCAAGATGACGGCCCTCCAGACCTCCTTCGCCGTCAACTGCATCGCACTGGTACACGGCCGGCCGAAACTGCTCACGCTCAAGGACTGCATTGCCTGCTTCGTCGAGCACCGCCACGACGTGGTGATACGCCGCACCCAGTTTGACCTGCGGAAAGCCCGCGAGCGCGCACACATTCTGGAAGGTCTGATCATCGCTTCGGACAACATCGACGAGGTGGTACACCTCATTCGGGCCTCAAAGAATCCGCAGGCCGCCATAGAGGCACTCATGGAACGCTTCGGGCTCGACGACCTGCAGGCCAAGGCCATCGTCGACATGCGCCTGGCACAGCTCACCAACATACAGCAGGAAAAACTGCATGAGGAGTATGAGGAAATCGAACGACGCATAGCCTACTTCGAGCAGATTCTGAGTGATGACGAGCTCTGCTGCAAGGTCATCAAAGACGAGCTGATCGAGGTGAAGGAAAAGTACGGCGACGAACGCCGCACGGAAATCTGCCTTTCGGCCACGGAGTTCAATCCTGAAGACTTCTATGCCGACGATGAAGTGGTCATCACCATCTCTCATCTGGGATATATCAAGCGTACACCGCTGGCAGAGTTCCGCGCACAGAGCCGCGGCGGAGTGGGTGCCAAGGGTGGCAGCACACGCGAAACTGACTTCATCGAATACATCTATCCTGCCACGATGCACAACACGATGCTCTTCTTCACGGCAAAGGGACGCTGCTACTGGCTGAAGGTGTATGAACTGCCCGAAGGCGCAAAGAACGCCAAGGGACGCGCCATTCAGAACATGCTCAACATCGAGGCCGACGACGCCATCAATGCCTGCCTGCACATACGCAAGCTGGCCGATGCCGACTTCTGCCAGAGCCACTATGTCATCTTCTGTACCAGACAGGGTGTCATCAAGAAGACCTTGCTGGCCGACTACTCCCGTCCGCGTGCCAACGGCGTGAATGCCATCAACATCCGCGAAGACGACCGCGTGGTGAGCGTGGCACTGACCAACGGTACGGACGAAATCATCATTGCCAACCGCAACGGCCGTGCCATCCGCTTCAACGAAGAGACGGTGCGCCCCATGGGACGTACGGCAACCGGCGTGCGCGGCATACGCCTGGACGAGGATGCCAACGACGAAGTGGTAGGCATGGTCTGCGTGAATGACCCCGAAAACGAAACCGTCATGGTGGTAAGCGAAAAGGGCTACGGCAAACGCTCGGCTGTGGTCGACTACCGTGTGACAAACCGTGGCGGCAAGGGTGTGAAGACGCTCGACATCACCGACAAGACGGGCAAGGTAGTGGCCATCAATGCCGTGACCGACGAACATGACCTCATGATTATCAACAAGAGCGGCACTGCCATTCGCCTGCGCCTGAAGGACGTGCGCGTACAGGGTCGCGCCACTCAAGGGGTACGTCTCATCAACCTGGAGAAGCGTGGTGACGTGATTTCGAGCGTCTGTCAGGTGCCGACCGAAGAGGTGGCCGAAGAGGCCGAAGAGACTGACGTGCAACCGGCACCCGAAACGCTGCGTGAGGAATAGCTATTGAAAATACTGACACTGTAGGGAACGCCGGCATGCAGCGGTGCGCTGAGACGGCAAGGGACGGCGGCTACACGGACCACACGGGCCGCCCCACCCGCAGCGGAGACGCTCCGATGACCGAAGAGGCTGCGCTGCCTGCAACGTTCCCGCCATGTAAAACCAAACAACACCGACAATGAAAAAGTTTTTGCTTAGTCTGGCCGTCTTCGCCCTGGCAGTGGGCAGCGGCATGGCACAAGGAGCACAGAAGCAGGGCTCCTGGAAGGCCTACGACAAAATCCAACAGGGAGACAAGCTCATGGGGGTCCGCAACAGCGAATCGTTCGCTCAGGCCCAGGCGCGTTATGCCGAGGCCGAAACCATCCTGAAAGAAGAAATCGCCAAGGCCGAGGCCGAACAGAAAACCGACAAGCTGGCACTGCTCTACCTGCAGAACGGCCAGTTGCAGGACAAGCTCTTCACCACCGTGCTGAACAACGCCCAGCAGGGACTCCCCTTCGACACCGTCATGTTCTGCCAGCGCATCGACAACATCATCGAAAGCTACAACAAGGCCGCCGACTACAACACGAAGCCGAACGCCAAGGGCAAGGTGAAACCCGACGCCAACGTCAGCAACTACGCCAAGCTGCGCCTGCTGGGCGTGACCACCCTCTACTACAACTGCGGTGCCTTCATGGATGCCATGGGCAAGAAGCAGGAGAGTGTCGACTACTTCCAGAAGTTTGTCGACATGCCCCGCAAGACAGTGGTGTTCAGCCCTGCCGAACAGGACTCTATCTACAAGGCCGGTGCCGCCATCTACAGCACGGCACGCTTTAACCTGGCCCTGCAGAACTACTACCTGAAGAACTGGGATCAGGCCATCGCCTGCTGCGACGAGGCACTGAAGGACACCATGGGCATACACGACCTCTACCTTATCAAGATCAATGCCTACGGCGAAAAGAAGGACTCCGCCGCCTGGCAGCGCACACTGGTCGAGGCTTCACAGCGCACGGGCCGCTCCTCCTATCTGCAGAATCTGATGTACTACTACATGCAGAACAACAAGATCCAGGAGGCCACCGAACTCGCCACGCAGCTCGTTGCCGAACACCCGGAAGACAAGATGGCCTGGTTCATGAAAGGGGCTATCGAACTGAACATCAAGAAGGAGTATGAGGCTGCACGCGGCAGCTTCGAGAAGGCACTGGCCATTGACCCCGACTTCGAAGACGCTCTCTTCAACATGGGCACCTGCTACATCAACGACATCTACGACCAGCGCATGTCGGGCAAGTTCAAGTACATCGGCACCGACCGCCGCGTGGAAGGAAAGGGTGAAGCTGCCTACAACAAGGAGAAGGCTATCTACGAGAAGGAACTGGCTACGGTAAAGAGCTACTACGAAAAGGCCAAGCCCTATCTCGAACACCTGCGTGAACTCACGCCCGACGATGCCAAGCGCTGGGCTTCGCCGCTGCAGATGGTCTACTCCACGCTGAACATGACCGAACAGGCCAAGGAAATGGATGCCCTGCTCGAAGCAGCCAACAACCGATAAGCTGCCTGACAAGTAACAATCATCGGGTCTCAAACGGACAGAACGCAACCGGATAAAGTTCCGTTTGGGTCCCGATGATACATGTAAGAACCTAAAGGAGTGTCCTATAAATCAGTCTTATAGAATGGCCCATGAGCAAACTCACTTACCCCGGCTGTCCCGGCCTGATTTATAGAACGCCCCTGAACGGAATCAGATTGTATTCCGACGATGAAATAGCGTAATTCTCACCGACTACACCTAAACTAAACATCTGTGCTAAAAGTTATCTTATCACTTCTTCTCATCCTGCCCCTACAAGCCTCGGCACAGCGGGCCTTCAAGCCTGTGCGGACTGCGCTCAAGGCAAAGAACTACAAGGAAGCGGTGAACCAAGTCAACAAACTGCGGCAGGATTCTACCTACAAGTACAACACCGACTTGTGCTTGCTCAGCATGGAAGCCCAAAAGGGCCTGAACGATGCTGAAAACACCAAACTCTACCTCAAGCAAGCCTACGACACCGTGGCATTCTTCTCAACCACCCGCCTCATTGTCCAGGAGGCGGTGCGTGTTGACTCCATCGAACGTGTCGAACATGGCGAACAAGGGATGAAAACCAAACAGTCGCGCCACGCGGCCAACTACCTCAAGGACTACTTCAGCAACCTCCATCCGGCAGCCCGCTTCTTCTTCAGACGGGGAAGCTTCGCCGAAGCCTGCGATTATCTGCGCCTCTGCATCGACCTTCCCCGCACGGAGCTGGGACAGCGACTGTCGCTCCCAGCCAGGAATGAGGCGCAGAATGCCAGCCTGTATCTCACCGCTGCCTTCAACCTGAAGAAATACGACGACGTACACCGCTACGAGACCGAAGCCCTGCTCGACACGGCTTCGCTGCCTGTGCTGGTGGAATGTCTGGCCTATACGGCCGAAGCCGAACAGGACACCGCCCGCTACCGCTATTGGCTGGACGAAGGGCTGCACCGCTTTCCGCAACAGACGCAGTTCTTCACCCGACTGGCCGACTACTATACGGCCCGAAAGGACTATGCCAGCGTGCTGCGCATTGCCGACGATGTATTGCAGCGCGACAGCACCTATCTCTCAGCCCGCCTGGCACAGTGTATGGCCAGCCTGAACATGGAACGCTTCGACGACTGCATACTGGCAGGCGAGAAGCTCCTGCAGGCCGATACGGCCAATGTGGAGGCACATTACTATATGGGGGCTTCCTATGTCGGCAAGGCCGTAGGCGTCAAGCTGCCCGACAATGCACTCACCAAGGGCTACACCCAGGCACTCAACCAGCAAAAAGCCTACTACCGCAAGGCCGAATACAGCCTGGAACGCTACCGCAGCCTGACCCCCAACCTGCAGAAGCGTTGGGCACCGCTGCTCTACAAGGTCTATCTGGCCCTGAATGAGGGCAAGAAATTTGCCGAAATCGAGAACATGCTGCAATGGCTTTCCATGTGAATGACACAGAGCGGCCCAATCCCAGCCGAACGAACATGAACACATTTATCTCCTCACAACTCCTCAACGATGCCGAATGGCAGCACGCCTTGCAACAGGGTTTCCAGCCGGAAGACTGCAACGAATCGCCGGCTTCACGCCTGCGCCATGAGATTGGCGAGGGCATGAAGGCTGAAATGGAGGAAATCGAACAGATTGCCCACAATCCCGAAGCACCCACCTTCGACAATACCATACTGGCCTTTTCGCGGTCGGGCAACAGGCTCGAACGGGCTGCAACGGTAATGTACAACCTGCAGTCAGCCGAAACCGACGATGAGTTGAACGACATGACGGAAGAAATGGCTCCGCTGCTGGCTGAACACAGCAACAACATCATGCTCAACGATGCGCTGTTCCGCCGCGTGAAGCAGGTCTACGAACAGCCGGACGAGAGCCTGACCGCCGAAGACCGGATGCTGCTCCAAAAGACCTACGAGGGCTTTGAACGCTCAGGGGCAACACTCGATGAAGCCGGCAAGGAGGAGTTCCGCCGCATCAGCCGCGAGCTGGCTGAAGCAAGCGTTCAATTCTCCAACCATTTGCTGAAGGAAACCAACAGTTTCCTGCTGCACATTGAAGACGAAGCAGACCTGGAAGGCCTGCCCGAAATGCACCGCCAGACAGCAGCCCAGGAAGCCGCATCACGCAGCATGAAGGGTTGGGTGTTTACCCTCAAGGCTCCCAGTTTCATGCCCTTTATGACCTACTCGGCCCGCCGCCCACTGCGCGAAAGGCTCTACATGGCCTATCACACACGCTGCTGCACAGAGGGCGGTAACAACAACCTGCCCATCGTGGAGCGCATGCTCAACCTGCGCCGCCAGAAGGCACTCCTGCTCGGCTACGGGAACTATGCCGACTACACCCTGCGCCGCCGCATGGCCGGCACGCCCGAAGCTGTCTACAAGTTGCTGGACCAGCTCATCGAAGCCTACCGCCCACACGCCCAAAGGGAGGTGGACGAGGTGGAGACTTTCGCCCGGAAGACCGAAGGGGATGATTTCAAGCTGATGCCGTGGGATTTCGCCTACTACAGCCAACAGATCAAGAAGGCCCGCTTTGACTACGACCCCGACATGCTGCGCCCCTACTTCGAACTGTCGCAGGTCGAAAAGGGCGTATTCGGTCTCTCCACCCGGCTCTATGGCATCACCTTCGAAGCTGACCCCACAGTACCTGTATACCACCCCGATGTCACAGCCTACCGCGTGTTCGACAGCGGACACCGCTATCTGGCCCTGCTCTTCACCGACTTCTTTCCGCGCGAAGGCAAGAAGGGTGGGGCATGGATGACGAACTATCGCGACGAACACTGCGACCTGCCTTCCCACATGCAGGTAACGCCCGACAACTCCGTGCGCCCTGTGGTGAGTGTCACCATGAACTTCACCAAGCCCACCGCCGAACGGCCGGCCCTGCTCACACTGGACGAAGTCGAGACCTTCCTCCACGAATTCGGCCATGCCCTGCACGGCATTTTTGCCATGACCCATCACGCCTCACTCAGCGGGACCTCCGTGTACTGGGATTTTGTGGAACTCCCCTCGCAATTCATGGAGAATTATGCGGTGCAACCAGAGTTTCTGCATACCTTTGCCCGACATTATCAGACCGGCGAACCCTTGCCCCAGTCCTACATCGACCGCATCCTTCAAGTACGCAACTTCCATGCTGCCTACAACTGTATGCGCCAAGTCAGCTTCGGACTGCTCGACATGGCCTGCCACACGATTACAGCCCCCATCGCCGATTCGCTGGAAGTGTTTGAACAAAAGGCCTGGTCGCCTGCCCAACTCCTGCCCGCAGTGCCCGGAACCTGTATGCTGACAAGCTTCTCCCACATCATGTCGGGCGGTTATGCAGCCGGCTATTACAGCTACAAGTGGGCCGAAGTGCTCGATGCTGATGCCTTCTCGATGTTTCAGCAGCATGGCCTCTTCGACCGTGCCACGGCCGACAGCTTCCGTCAACACATCCTCTCGAAGGGCGGCACACAGCCACCCATGGACCTTTACCGCCGGTTCATGCACCGCGAACCCACCATGTCGGCCCTGCTCCGGCGAGATGGACTGCCACCGGTAGAGCAAGACAAGGGGCTGCGCCGGCAACAAGCCAACAAGTAAAGAAGAATATGACGAAATCCCTGCTTCTCGACAAGCGATATCTGCGCATGGCCCACATCTGGTCAGAAAATTCCTATTGCACGCGCCGCAAGGTGGGTGCCCTCATTGTGAAGGATAAAATGATCATCAGTGACGGCTACAACGGCACCCCGTCCGGCTTTCCCAATGTGTGTGAAGGGGACGACGGACTGACGCTTCCCTGCGTGCTCCACGCCGAGGCCAACGCTATTACCAAGATAGCCCGGTCGGGAAACAACTCTGACGGGGCAACCCTCTACGTGACCGACGCTCCCTGCATCGAATGCGCCAAACTCATCATTCAAGCCGGCATCGTCCGCGTAGTCTATGCCCGCAGCTACCGGCTGACCGATGGCATCGACCTGCTGCGACAGGCGGGCATCGAAGTCGAGCAAGTGGCCGGAATCATCGAATGAGCCTCGCTCTGTCGAAAAGTCTATAGAATAAAGCTTATGTCACAACACAAAAGTTTCGTACCCCTTTACATCTCCATCGGTGTAGTGGCAGGCATACTGCTGGGCAGCTTCTTTGCCAATCACTTTTCAGGCAACCGGCTCAGCATCATCAACAATTCGAGCAACAAGGTGATGGACCTCTTCCACCTTGTCGACGACCAGTATGTCGATTCCGTAAAGATACCCGACCTTGTCGAACGTGCCCTGCCGCAAATACTCAAAGAGCTTGACCCGCACTCCACCTACATCTCGGCCGATGAGGTGGAAGCCTCCATGCAGGAACTGAAAGGGAGCTTCTCGGGCATTGGGGTGCAGTTCACCCTCTACCACGACACCATCCGTGTGGTCAAGGTCATCAAGGGCGGCCCCTCTGAGCGTGTGGGCCTCATGCCTGGCGACCGCATCGTGACCATCAACGGAGAGACCTATGTGGGCGACACCATTACCAACGACGGCACGATGAAGCGGCTGAAAGGCCCAGGCGGCACCCTGGCCAGACTCGGCGTGAAGCGTGCCGGAAAGAAGGGACTGATTGCCTTCAACATCACACGCGGCGATGTGCCCGTGCGCACCGTCGATGCCGTCTATATGATCACTCCCACCATCGGCTATATCCGTATCAGCAGTTTCGGCGACACCACCTATGCAGAGTTCCTGGCCGCTTTGGCCTCCCTGCAGAGCCAAGGCTTCGAGAACCTGGTGCTCGACCTGCGTGGCAATCCCGGCGGTTATATGGAGTCGGCCACACAGATTGCAAACGAGTTCCTGCCCAAGAACGCACTCATCGTCTACACCCAAGGACGCAAGTCGCAACGACGCGAATACCGCACCGACGGCCGGGGCATCTACCAGAGCCTGCCCCTGGTAGTGCTGGTCGACGAGACCTCGGCATCGGCCAGCGAGATTCTGGCCGGAGCCATGCAGGACAATGACCGAGCCACCATCGTGGGCCGCCGCTCGTTTGGCAAGGGACTGGTCCAGGTGCCCATCGAATTTCCCGATGGCTCCATGCTCCGCCTGACCACAGCGCGCTACTATACTCCTTCAGGCCGCTGCGTACAGAAGCCCTACAAGCCCGGCCGGGACGAAGCCTACGAGGCCGACCTCCTGCTGCGCGCCGAGCACGGTGAATATTACTCGGCCGACAGCGTACACCATGTGGGCGAAGAGTTCCACACCCGTCTGGGGCGCACCGTGTATGGCGGTGGCGGCATAGACCCTGACTACTTCATCCCGCGCGACACGACAGGCATCACCTCCTATTTCAAGGATGCCTATTTCAACGGCTACATCTTCCAGTACGCCTATGACTTTGTCGACCGGAACCGTGCCAAGCTGGGGGCCTGCAACAATCTGGCCGAGGTGTTGCGCCTTTTGTCGCGTCAGAAGCTCGTAGACCGCTTTGTCGCCTATGCCGCATCGGCCGGACTCAAGCCCCGCAATCTCATGATACAGCGTTCGCGCAAGCTGCTGCAGACTTACCTCTACACGGCCATCCTCTCGGACGCACGCGACGAGAACGAAGCTGCAGAATATGCCAACCGTGAGGACCCTGCCACACGCAAGGCGGTCGACCTGCTGCAAAAAGGAGAGGCTTTCCCCACGAAACCTTCCAGGAAATAGTGTATGATGCATCGGACCCCGCTGCAACTCAAACGGTTTGAACAGATTCGCACTGGGCATGAAGGAGTTCAGAGGATGAAACAGAACAATCCTCGCAGCCCCTGACACGGGCCAGGACCGAATCCGTTGGAGTTCCGATGATGAATAATAACCGTTGACCCGAATCATGACCCACCTCAAGCATACCCTGCGCCAACAGGTGCGCCAAGCTGTCCGTGAGCTCACCCCAACGCAACGTGCCCGGCAGTCGGCCGCCGTCCTGCAGCAGCTCGAAGCCGACCCGCTGTTTCGTCAGGCAGAAACCGTCATGCTGTTTCATTCCCTGCCCGATGAGGTGAACACCCACCGTTTCCTCGAAGCGTGGGGACAAGCCAAGCGGCTGCTGTTGCCTGTGGTACAGGGCGAAGATCTGGTGCTCCGGCAATACCAGCCACACGCGCCCTTGCAATGCGGGGCTTACCACATTGCCGAACCGCTTGGCGAAGCCTTCACCTCATATGCCGACATCCAGCTGATTGTCGTGCCCGGTGTGGCCTTTGATGCGGCAGGCCATCGGTTGGGACGCGGCAAGGGCTATTACGACCGCTTCCTCTCACAGCCCCAGTTGCTTCGAGTGCCCACCATCGGCATCTGCTACCCCTGCCAGCTTCTGGCCCATGTGCCCGTAGATTCCCATGACGTGCGCATCGGGAAGGTCTATTGCGGGCTGGAACCATAACCCCATTGCCCAGACGGGCCGAAGCCCTCTGAACCAACACCTTTCACTTAACTACACTATGCTCAATACCGTAATTTTCGACCTCGACGGCACCCTGCTCGACACGCTGGATGACCTGAGCAACAGCGTGAACTATGCCTTGTACCAGCACGGACTACCCCAGCGCACCCAAGCAGAGGTGCGCCGCTTCTTGGGTAACGGCATACAGTCGCTCATGCGTCAGGCTGTGGGACAGGACACACTGTCTGAAGCAGATTTTGACACCGTGTTCCGCACCTTTCGCGCGCACTATGTGGAACACTGCCTCGACCGGACGCAGCCCTTTCCCGGAATCATCTCCATGTTGCAACAGCTGCAGGACCATGGAATTAAAATGGCCATTGTGTCGAACAAGCTGCACGAAGCCGTACAGGAGCTGAACCGCCGCTTCTTCTCCGATTATATAGACATTGCCGTCGGCGAGAGTGCCACCGTGCGCCGCAAGCCGAACCCCGATGCCGTGCACTGCGCCTTGGAGCAGCTGGGCAGCCGACGCGAAGAGGCCCTCTATGTAGGAGACTCTGAGGTGGACTGGCAAACGGCCCGCAATGCCGGCTTGCGCGTAGCGCTGGTGGAGTGGGGATTCCGCGATGCCGATTTCCTGCACACCTTCAGCCCGGTAAGCTTCTTCGCACGCACTGCCGACGAGCTGACGCAGTGGACCATTGAACACAAAGGATAGAGAGAAGAAATCGGGTCTCTTGGAGAAACCTATAATTGCTGTCCGGTAAGACGCTGGCAGCCGGCATCTGTCTCAAATGGCCGGAATAAGTAACAAAGCCATAATAAAAGGCGAAGGTGCACTGGGAGAGCAGGCATCCTGCCTGCTGTGGCCAAGCCAATTTCAAGCGATGCAGCACTGGGGGAGCAGGCATCCTGCCTGCTTAAACGTCAATAGGTAGATATTACACTTGCCTGAATGACAATATGTAGATATTCTACCTACCTAAACGACAACAAACAGAATTTCTGCCTGCTCTCCCAGTGCCTTGAACGCTTTTGAAGAAGACGGTGCATCCGTTCTTGTCATTATCGGAACTCAAACGGGTTGAACGGATTGTAAGATTCAGTTCCGAATAGGTTCCAATGTCGATTCACACCCCTTTAGATACGCATTTTTAAAGCCGTAAAAACCCTTCAACCGTAAGCGTATCCGCGATGCTAGTATCTATACATCAAAAAAATATCGCTCAAGCT
>CAMBOH010000020.1 GCA_945869305.1 uncultured bacterium | reverse complement strand
AGACTCTTAATTCCAAGTTCCTGTCGGTGATGCTGGCAGGAGCTTGCATGTCGCTTGGCGCTAATGCCCAAAGTGTTAGGGTGAAGGGACATGTACAGGACAAGTCGGGCGAGCCCGTTGTCTTTGCAACCGTTTCTGTTCCGGGCACGAAGACCATGACCCAGACCGATGCGAACGGTAACTTTACCATCAATGTGTCAGCGGGCAGCAATCTACGCGTGGCCTACATTGGTTACAAAACAGCCACGGTGAAGGCCAACGGCATCATGACCATCGTGCTGGAAGACAACTCCACGCTCAACGAAGCCGTGGTTGTGGGCTATGCCAAGGTAAAGAAAACCGACGCCACAGGTTCTGTGACCGCCATCAAGCCCGACGACATGACGAAGGGTATCACTACCAACGCGCAGGACATGCTCGTCGGTAAAGTGGCCGGTGTGGACGTCGCTACCGGCGGCGGTACTCCCGGTGCCGGCGCCAGCATCCGCATCCGTGGCGGCTCTTCGCTCAACGCCAGCAACGACCCGCTCATCGTCATCGACGGACTCGCCATGGACAACGAAGGCGTGCAGGGCCTCTCCAACCCCCTTGCCATGGTCAATCCCGAGGATATCGCCAGCTTCACCGTGCTGAAGGATGCTTCCGCCACAGCCATCTATGGTTCGAGAGCCTCCAACGGCGTCATCATCATCACCACCAAGAAAGGCCGCAAGAACAGCCGTCCGCAGGTATCGTACAACGGTAGCGTGAGCTTCGGTACGAAAGCCAAGACCTACGACGTGCTCTCGGGCGACCAATACCGCGCTTACGTGCAGAATACTTTCGGCGAAGCCGCTACGCTCCCCCTGGGCACGGCCAATACCGACTGGCAGGACCAAATCTACCAGACAGCCGTGAGCCACGACCACAACCTCTCCATCAACGGCGGCTTGGGCTGGCTTCCCTATCGCCTCAGCTTGGGCTACACCAATGAAGAAGGTATCATCAAGACCTCCAACTTCGAGCGCTACACCGTGGCCGTCAACCTGGCTCCCTCCTTCTTCAACGACCACTTGAACGTAAACCTCAATGCCAAGTTCATGTCGGCCAAGAACCGCTACGCCGACGGTGGCGCCATCGGTGCAGCCCTCAGTATGGACCCCACGCAGCCCGTTTACTTCGACCCCAGCGACCCCGATGCAGCCTTCACGGGCGGCTACTACCAGCACATGCAGGATGCTACCTTCAACGACCCTGCCTGGAACCGTCAGCCCAACACGAAGAACACTGCCAACCCCTTGGCCATGCTCGAGCTGAAGAACGACCACGCCAAGAGCCAGTCCTTCATCGGCAACATGGAGCTGGACTACAAGCTCCACGGCTTTGAAGACCTCCACATCCACGCCAATGTCGGCGGCGACTACTCCGAGGGCAACCAGTGGACGGAAATCTCTCCCTACTCCGCCTCCAACAACTACTTCGGGAGCAACTGGCGCGCTGCCAAGTACAAGTACAATCTCCAGGGCAACATCTACGCCCAGTACCAGCACCTCTTTGGCTACCACAACGTAGACATCATGGCCGGTACCGAGGCCCAGCACTTCCACTACAACGGCTTCGGCGAAGGCGGCGGTTGGGACAGCTACCTCGGGGAATACAAGGACTACCAGGGCCGTGCCACCACGGGCTATGCTTCCCGCAACTCGCTCCTCTCCTACTTCGGCCGTCTGAACTACATCTACAACGACCGTTACCTGGCCACCTTCACCATGCGTTGGGATGGTTCGTCGCGCTTCGCCGACGGCAACCGTTGGGGCACCTTCCCCTCCGTAGCCTTGGGCTGGAAGGTCAAGAACGAGAAGTTCCTCTGTTCAGCAGAGTGGCTCTCCGACCTCAAGCTCCGCCTCGGTTGGGGTATCACGGGCCAGCAGAACATTGGCCAAGACTTCTACTACATGCCCCTCTACAACGTGGGTGACGACTACGCCCAGTATCCTATCGGTAACGACTACATGCACACGTTGCGTCCCAACGCCTTCAACAAGGATCTGACTTGGGAAAAGACCACCACGTGGAATGCGGGTCTCGACTTCGCCTTCCTCAACAATCGCATCGACGGTGCCATCGACTACTACTACCGCGAAACCAAGGACCTCATCTCCGTGGTAGACGTGGAGGCCGGTTCCAACTTCAACAACCAAATCTGGAAGAACATCGGCAAGTTGCGCAACTACGGTCTTGAGTTCACCCTCAACGCCCGCCCCATCCAGACGCGCGACTTCACCTGGCAGGTTACCTACAACGTCATGTGGAACCGCAACAAGATTACCGAGCTCTACGGCGATGCCGGCTACGTGGCCACGGGCATCTCCCCCTCTAAGCTCCCCGGCGGCGGTACCGTACAGGTGAACAAGGTGGGCTATCCCGCCAACTCCTTCTATGTTTACCAGCAGGTTTACGACGAGAACGGCAAGCCCATCGAAAACATGTTCGTGGACCGCAACGGCAACGGCTACATCGACGACGACGACCGCTACATCTACAAGAACCCCGCGGCCGACGTGCTCATGGGCTTCACCTCGAAGTTCATGTACAAGAACTGGGACTTCAGCTTCACGCTCCGTGCCAGCCTGAACAACTACGTCTACTACGACTACCTCAGCGACCGTGCGGATGTCAGCCTCGGCGGCATGACCGTCCAGAACGAGTGGACCAACCGCACCATGGAGCACCTCAACCTCGGTTGGAGTGGCCAGGGCAACTACGCCATGAGCGACTACTTCGTGCGCAATGCCTCCTTCCTCCGCTGCGACAACATCACCCTCGGCTACAGCTTCCGCAACCTCTTCAAGCAGGGCAACTTCGACGGCATCACCGGCCGCGTCTACGCCCTTGTCCAGAACCCCTTCGTCATCACCAACTACGACGGTCTCGACCCCGAGTTGAGCAATGCCAGCTACAAGGGTATCGACAAGAACTTCTATCCGCGTCCCCGCACCTTCATGGTCGGCTTGAGCCTGAACTTCTAAGTCCGGCTGCGGATCCATTCCCACAATTTCTTCTACCAAACAGAAATCCTAAGTTATGAAACTCAATTTGTTCAAATACATGGCGCCGGTGGCCCTCACCCTCGGGTTGGGCTTGGGAGCAGCATCCTGTGCCGACGACCTCAACCAATCGTCCATCGACCCGCAGACCCAGAGCAGCGTGGAACAGGACGGCTACTACGCCAAGATCTACGGCCTCATGGTCCTCTCCGGCCAGAAGGGTGCCACCGACACGCCCGACATCTCCGACGACCCCGGCAAGAACCCCTTCTTCCGTCGCGTCTGGGAGCAGCAGGAATTCTCCACCGACGAGTGCCTCTGGGCCTGGCAGAACGACCCCGGACAGTCCGAGTACCTCAACTTCAGCTGGGGCTCGCAACACCTCTTCACCCGAATGCTCTACAACCGCATCGGCTACAACATCACCCAGTGCAACTTCTTCCTCGACCTCTACAAGGACAAGACCGATGAGGTCAGCCAGCAGCGCTGCGCCGAGGTGCGCTTCTTCCGCGCCATGTACTACCAGTACTTCCTCGACTTCTTCGGCAAGGCACCCTTCAAGGATACGTTTAATGACGAAAAGCCCAAGGAAATTTTGGCCAATGACCTCTTTGCCTATATCGAAGGAGAGTACAAGGCCATCATCGACCAGCTTCCCGCGGCCGACCCTGAAGGCAAGAACTTCGGCCAGGTCAATAAGGTGGCCGCCTACCTCATGCTGGCCCGCCTCTATCTCAACGCCGAGACCTACATTGGCCAGGCCAAGTGGGACGAAGCCGTCGAATGGTCCACGAAGGCCATCGAGAGCGGCTACGACCTGAGCCGTGCCACCTCTTCCGCAGGATTCAGCGGCTACCACCAGCTCTTCATGGGTGACAACGACCGCAACCCCGAAGCCATGAAGGAAATCGTCCTCCCCATCCGTCAGGACGGCACGAAGACCAAGACCTACGGCGGCACCTGGACCATCATCTCCAGCTGCTACGCTTCCGGCTGCCAGAACTTCTACGGCACCAACGACGCCTGGACCTGCATCCGTGCCCGTGCCGAAGTGGCCGACTTCTACTTTGCCAACCGCTCCGATGTGCCCCTCACCGAGGGCCGCTGGGACATCGTGAACGCTGCCGGCGACGACCGCGCACTCCTCTACGGCGGTGACGGCCGTACCGTCGAGACCGAAAAGATCGGTACAATCACCAAGGGCCTCGCCATCATCAAGTGGACCAACGAGCACGCCGACGGCACCACCGACTACCACGACAACACCATTCCCGACACCGACATTCCCTTCCTCCGCCTGGCTGAAGCCTACCTCACCCGTGCCGAAGCCAACTGGCGTCGCGGTGCTGCCGAGTCCACCGTCCTCGCCGACATCAACGTGCTCCGCGACCGTGCCCATGCCAGCCGCTGGATCGGTTCCGACCTCACGCCGATGAACTTTGTGAAGGAATGGGGCCGCGAGTTCTACCTCGAAGGTCGCCGCCGCACCGACTTGCGCCGCTTCAACATGTTCACCACCAACACCTACCTTTGGGAATGGAAGGGTGGCGTCTACGAAGGAACGGGCGTCGCAGACTACTGCAACCTCTATCCCATCCCGCAGACAGACATCACAAACAATCCCAACATGCACCAGAACGATGGCTACTAAGCCGCAGCGAGGCCCCCGTGCCTCCTCCGCAGAATCCATCTTCTCCCCTTATATATAATAGACCACAATCATGAAAAAGATATTCAGCTATTTGCTCCTCGCCCTCGCCCTGCCCTTCCTGGCAGCCTGCGACAGCGACACCGACAGCAACCCCACGCTGCAGGAGCCCGAAACCTTCGTGCTGAACCTCCCGCCCTACGCAACCAACAACCTGATCGACCTTCAGTATGCGCAGTCGCTCGAGCTCACCACCAACCAGCCCGCCTACGGCTTCACCGCCGCCACCACCTACACCGTTCAGGTGACCCTCGCCAGTGACTTCGTCGAAGCCGCTGAGGCCACCGAGACCACCGAAGCCGTCGAGGCCAACTACGCCAGCCTCCCCACCACCTACCGCACGGCCCGGATGAACGTCGATGCCTTCGAGCTCTCCGAAGCCATCGTAGCCCTGTGGGATGCGGCGAACAGCGGTGCCGACCTGCCCGCCGAGATGCCCGTCACGCTCCGCCTCAGGGCCAACGTCACCGGCTTTGACCGTGGCGTCTGCTACTCCAACGCCATCACGCTCCCCCGCGTACATGTCACCAAACCCGCGCAGACCCTCGCCTTGCCCGAGAAGATGTTCCTCGTGGGCGGCATGCCTTCCTCCAACTGGAGCAACTGGATCCGCCTGGCACAGGTGTACAACGCCCCGGGCATGTTCTACGGCGTAGTCTACTGCCCCGCCAACTCCAACTTCAAGTTCTCGCCCGAAGCCGGCGACTGGGAACAGGCCCGCAGCTTCAGCACCGTTGAGTTCACCGAAGAGGCCAAGACCATTGCCGGCGTTGAGCTCGGCACCGACAACGACAACATCGCCGTGCGCAACGGAGGCTGGTACACCATGGTTGTGACCACCAAGATTGTGGGCAAGGAAATCCGCTACATCGTCGACATCCGTCAGGCCGAGGTTTACCTCTGCGGCAACGCCTTGGGCGAATGGGGCTTCACCGAGGCCGGCAAGTTCACCGTCCCCGAGGCTGACGGCGAATGGGTATCTCCCGCAGCCAAAGGTTCAGGCGAAGCCCGCCTGTGCGTGAAGGTTCCCGATACCGAATGGTGGATGACCGAGTTCACCCTCCTTGACGGCACCACCATCTTCTACCGCGAGACCGACAACCTCCTCTCCGGCTGGGCCGATGACAAGGGCAGCAACTACTCCGTGCAGCTCACGGCAGGCCAGAAAGTCCGCCTCAACTTCGCCGCCGGTACCGGTTCCGTCGAGTAAGCGGGCAGGCACAAGCCCCCATCCATTCCAATAAACTTCAGGCCGGAAGGCGGCCTCCCGGCTCCCGCCGCCCGCGCCGCCTTCCCGCCCTCACCATCAAACCACCCCATCCATGAAAAAGTTAATCCGCACCGCAGGCTTCCTCTTTGCAGCCCTCGCGCTCACCGCCTGCGACGAAGACTATACCGACTGGGCCAACCCGCAGACCAACCCGCAGGAAAATCCCGCCGAGGCAGTGAGCGCCGTAGTGCAGGCCCTCCCCACTGCCGCCATCGACCGCGACCAGGCACCCGACACCGTAGCCCTCGCCTCCCTTCCCACCCTCGCCAATGTGCCCCAAGCCTCCGTGGCTAAGGTTCACAAGGTCTTCCTCAACGAGAGCCACGAGCTGCCCTTCGTGGAGAAAGACGGAGCCATCGCCGTGGCCGTGGCACAGCTCGACAGCGTGGTCGAACTCGCCTACCTCAGCCGTGCCCGCGAGGAGCGCACCCTCACCCTCAGCTTCGAGGTCTACGCACAGACCCCCGACGGCCAGTCGCTCCAGGCCCCGGCCAACACCGTTGAGGTCAAGTACCTCCAGACCGCTCCGCCCGCTTTGGAAGATGCCTACTACCTCCTCGGCGACTTCTGCGGCTGGACCGCCGATGCCGCCATGCCGCTTAAGGCCAAGGGCAACGGCGTTTTCGAAGGCGTGTTTGAAACCACCGGTGCCGCCTGGTTCAAGATCATGCCCAAGTCCGCCATCGTAGCCGGCGGCGTAGACTGGAGCAAGGTCTATGGCAGCAGCATCGACAGCGACACCTCCACCGAAACCTTCATCACGTGGAACAAACCCCAGGCCTTCAAGGTATCCGATGAGGGCAAGTACAGCGTCACCCTCGACATGAAGAACTGGCGCTACGCCGTGAAGCCCGTCAGTGCCGAAATCTACATGACCGGTTCCGCCTACGAATGGAGCCAGTGGCAAGCCTTCGTCCCCGTCAACGGAGTCGACGGCCAGTTCTGGAAAGTCATCTATCTCTCCGCCGGCGAAGAGTTCAAGTTTGCCCCGCAGGCCGGTTGGGGAGGCGACTTCGGAGCTGACCAGCTCACCTTTGCCGACCACGCCGGTGCCGGTCTCAGCGGAACGGGCAACGTAGTTGTGGGCAAGGCTGGCTGGTACCTCCTCTACCTCGACGCCACCAACAAGGTCCTCGAAACCTACACCCCCGACGTCTACCTCATCGGCAACACCGCCGGCACCTGGAACGTTGAGGCCGCCAACCTCTTCAGCGTCCCTGCCGACAAGAGCGGCGAGTTCGTATCGCCCGCCTTCGTGGCCGAAGACGAAATCCGCGTCTGCGTTCACCCCAAGGAAAGCGTAGACTGGTGGCGCATGGAGTTCATGGTCTTCGACGGCAAGATTGAGTACCGCGGCAACGGACCCGACCAGGCCCGCGTGAAGGGACAGGCCGGCCAGTGCCTCCACCTCAACTTCACCGAAGGCACCGGCAGCGTGAAGTAAAATCCTCTTGAGCAAATCATAAGACGGGAAGATGAGGCTACTGTGCTCGGCACACGAACCTCATCTTCTTTTTTCCGCCAAACACATCCCCCTCCCATGAAACGCATTCTCACCCTTCTCGCCCTCCTCCCCATCCTCTCCGCTCCGCTCAGCGCACAGGCCCCCGCCGAGAGCGAAGACGTGATGCTTCAGGGCTTCTACTGGGACTCCCAAAAAGAAACCGGCTGGCAGGCCCTCGCCGCCGCCGCGCCCGAGATAGCCCGCCACTTCACCCTCGTCTGGCTGCCCCCATCGGCCAGTGCCGAGGGCGGCGGCGCGGTGGGCGGCACCAACGTCGGCTACCACCCCCGCCAGTGGAACAACCAGACCTCCTGCTGGGGCACCGCCGACGACCTCCGCACCCTCATCGCCACCCTCCACGCCCACGACGTCCGCGTCCTCGCCGACATCGTCATCAACCACCGCGCGGGCGACAGCGACTGGGGCAACTTCACCGCCGACGACTTCGGCACCTATGGCAACTACCAGCTCACCGCCGCCCACATCTGCAAGAACGATGAAATGAACACCGACCCCAGCGCAGGCAAGTGGAACGGACAGGCCACCGGAGCCTCCGACACGGGCGAGAACTGGGGCGGAGCACGCGACCTCGACCACACCTCGACCTACGTGCAGGACGACTGCAAAGCCTACTTGGCCTGGCTGAAAGGCGATTTCGGCTACGACGGCTGGCGATATGACTTCGTAAAGGGCTTCGGCGCCCAGTACGTGGGTCTCTACAACGAGGCCTCCTCGCCCTACCTCTCTGTCGGCGAATACTGGGACGGCTCCTACGACAAGGTGGCCGCCTGGATTGAAGGCACGGGCCGCCGCAGCATGGCCTTCGACTTCCCCATGAAGTACGCCGCCCTCAACGACGGCCTCGCCAAGGGCAACTACTCTAAGATGTCGTGGATCGAAGACCAGACCACCTGGCGGCCCGCGGGCATGATACACCACCACAACTACAACCGCTACGCCGTGACCTTCGTCGACAACCACGACACCTACCGCGACGGCAACAAGTTCACGGGCTACGTGCAGCAGGCCTACGCCTTCATCCTCTCCTCGCCGGGAGTGCCCTGCGTGTTCTGGCCTCACTGGCAGGGCAACGACAAGACCGCCATTGAGCAGATGATTGCCGTGCGCCGCGCTGCCGGACTCCATTCCGAAAGTGCGGTGGAGGTGACCGTGAGCGACAAGTACTACGAGAGCCACGCCGAAGGCCACAAAGGCTCAGTCATCACCCGCATCGGCTTTGCCGCCCCGCGCGAAGCCCCCGAAGGCTACTATCTCGCAGCCGGCGGAAACAACTGGTGGATGTATCTGTCAGACAACGTTGCAGGCATCCGCCCCATCCAGTCCACCCCGACAGCCACGCCACAACGCCACACCATCGACGGACGCCGCCTGCAGCAGCCGCTCCAGCACGGCGTATACATCGAGAACGGACAGAAGAAGCTGGCAGGACACTGACACTGACCCCGACACTGTACATGATACACAAGCGGGGGGAGGCAACCCCTCCCCTCGCTTGTGTATCGTTCAGACTATGGGCTACGAGGGGGCACGCGGTCATCCCTTTACACCATGAGTGGCGGCACCTTCCGCCCCTCAGACAGCCACACGACAACCTCCTGCCCCACGCCCCCACAATCCGGAAGAGCACCCCACGCCCCCCATTCCCTCAACCTTCTCCTGAAGCCCGCTCCGTGCGTCTACCCAAACTTTTCGCCTCCGCACCGCCACGCTTCGTACGGAAATGCGTAACTTCGCAGCCTCATTCTCAGACACTGGAGCCTGCCGCCCCGCAAGCCCCTCTGCCTTCCACACACAACACCTAACAGACATACATTGAACATATGGGAGGATTTTTCGGAACAGTATCGCAGCTTGACTGCGTAGCCGACCTGTTTTACGGCACTGACTACAACTCACACCTGGGCACCCGACGCGGCGGTCTGGCCACCTACAACGCTCAGGAACACACGTTCACCCGCTCCATCCACAACCTCGAAAGCTCCTACTTCCGCAGCAAGTTCGAAGCTACCCTGTCCCGCTTCGCCGGAGCCACCTCCGGCATAGGCATCATCAGCGACACCGATGCCCAGCCCTTGGTCATCAACTCCCACCTGGGACGCTTTGCCATCGTCACGGTAGCCAAAATCAACAACATCGACACACTCGCACAACAGCTGCTCGAACAGTCCATGCACTTTGCCGAACTGTCGTCGGGCAAGACGAACCAGACGGAGCTCGTCGCCCTGCTGCTCATTCAGGGCCGCACCTTTGTCGAAGGCATCGAAAACGTGTTCCGCCACATCGACGGCTCCTGCTCCATGCTGCTGCTCACCGAAGACGGCATCATCGCCGCCCGCGACGACTGGGGCCGCACTCCCATCGTGATCGGCAAGAAACAGGGAGCCTATGCTGCCACCTCCGAGAGCACGGCCTTCCCCAATCTGGACTACGAAATCGACCGTTTCCTGGGGCCGGGCGAAATTGTGCGCCTGCGTCCCGACGGTGTCGAACAGCTCCGCCCCGCACAGCAGCACGAACAGATATGCTCCTTCCTGTGGGTGTACTACGGCTTTCCCACCTCCACCTACGAAGGGCGCAATGTCGAGGAAATGCGCTTCGACAACGGCCGGATGATGGCAGCCGAGGACAACACCGAAGTCGACTGCGTGTGTGGCATTCCCGATTCAGGCGTAGGCATGGCGCTCGGCTATGCCGCCGGTATGGGCAAGCCCTACCAGCGCGCCATTTCGAAGTACACACCCACCTGGCCCCGCAGCTTCACCCCTGCCAATCAGGAGATGCGCTCCCTTGTGGCCAAGATGAAACTCATACCCAACCGCGACCTGCTGCGCGGCAAGCGCGTGCTCTTCTGCGACGACAGCATCGTGCGCGGCACACAGCTGCGCGACAACGTGAGCGTACTGTTCGACGACGGTGTGCGCGAAGTACACATGCGCATCGCCTGTCCGCCCCTCATCTACGGCTGTCCCTACATCGGCTTCACCTCCTCCAAGAGCGACATGGAACTCATCACCCGCCGCATCATAGCCGAACTGGAAGGCGATGCCAACAAGAACTTGGCGCGTTACGCCACCACCGACTCGCCCGAATACCGCCAGTTAGTCGAAATCATCCGCCAGCGGCTCGGCCTCACCACCCTCCGCTTCAACAAACTCGAAACCCTGGTCAAGGCCATCGGACTGCCCAAGTGCAAGCTCTGCACCCACTGCTTCGACGGCAGCGGATGCTGCGGATGCGGACATTGAGAACTTCTGATGCAGGAAGACCACAGAGAAGCAGGCAGATTGTGCAAGTGAGCGCAAAGCCAAGCTTATGAAAATAACGGATTATGGAATGAAGCGAAGCCCCCTATAATCAAGGGACAAGAGACGCTGGTGCACTGGGAGGGCGCCTCTTGTCCCAGTATTTGTTATTTGGGGCTTCGCTTCATTCCATAATCCGTTACTTTATAGGGGTGTTCTATAATTTAGCTCACAGCCCAAAAACTAACGAAACACCCCCTTTTCAGAGAAGATATACTTCATCGGCAAAGTAAGTAGTACTGCGTTGGCACATGAAGTATATCTTCTCTGAAAAGTTAGTACTACTGCTTTTCCAAGTCGGTAACATCATGGGGAACCAAACATATGGATGGGTTGCAAGAGGCTTTCAAGAAGACACTTCTCCTTTACGATGATTTCAGCCGTCGTGACCGTCTCGCCGCCTTGGGGAAAAGCATCTGACGGACAGTTTCGGAACGTAATGTCAAAGAAATATTTGCCCTCTGCATTAGGAATGACAGACACACTGCGCACAGTCCCTTCGACTCCCCCTTCACCATAGCGTGCTGACCGACGAGCAAGCACACGTTGGCCTGCCCTTACCTTCTCCCTTTCAGTTGCTGTCAGTTCACCATAGGCTTGCAGTTTACCTGCACGTAAAGGCGTGATGACAAAAATGGGTTCACCGGGAATGGCGTACGAGCCTTCAACGTAAAGACGTGTGGTATTTGCAACACCATCCATCGGGCTGACCAAACTGTCGGTCATAATCACTCCGTCAGCATCATGTTCGACGATGGCAAGAAGCCGGCCCTTATGCACCGTGTCGCTATTATACACGAAAATGGAACGAATCCGTCCTTCCTCCGACACAGCAATGCGAGCCGAAGGAGCTGTTGAAAGAATGCGTACCTCAGCCGTGACCTTCTCAGGATAGCGAAAAAAATAGCTGCCCACCAACAACACCAGAATGACGAACAGAATGAGACCGATGCCGCGACGCACAATCCAGTGCGGAACGCGACCCATAATCTCCTGCACTTCCTCGCTGCGAGGGTTCATGTCCTCGTACAGATAATCCTTGTCCATAGTTTACTCTCCCAGTTCAAGTTGATTCTTCACTAACGTGTAATACACACCGCGCAATGCCGTCAGTTCGTCATGCGTTCCCTGCTCCGCCACCTTCCCCCTGTCCAGCACAATGATGTTGTCGGCATCTACCACCGTGCTCAGCCGATGGGCAACGACAAGCACCGTGCGGCCACAATAGAACTCGCGAAGGTGTTTCATGATAGCACGCTCGTTGTTGGCATCCAGCGCATTGGTTGCCTCATCGAGGAAGATGAACTCGGGATTCTTGTACACGGCACGGGCAATCAGAATGCGCTGCCGCTGTCCCGCACTCACTCCGCTTCCCTCCATGCCAATCTTCGTGTGAAAGCCAAGCGGAAGTTTTCCGACGAACTCCTCCACATTGGCCACACGCGCAGCATGGCGAAGTCGTTCGGCATCAATACGGTCATCGCCAATAGCAATGTTGCGCGCAATCGTGTCGGAGAAGATAAAGCTCTCCTGCATCACACTGCCGCTCTTGCCGCGCCACAAGTGCGGGTTCAGCATAGACAAGGGAGTGCCTCCCACACGGATTTGTCCGCGCTGCGGTTCGTAAAAGCCCTGAAGGAGTTTTACGATGGTTGTCTTTCCGCTACCACTCGCACCCACAATGGCCGTCACCTTGTTCTCTGGGATACAAAGCGACACATCATCGAGAGCGAAGTCCCGGTTTGCCCCACTGTAGCTGAAAGTGACATGGTCGAGCGTAATGTCATGGTGCTCAGGGAGGCTGTCCAGTCGCGTTCCGATGTCGGTTTCCTCATCCCTCTTGCCGTGTATCTCATTCAGGCGTTCCAAACTTATCTTGGCATCCTGAAACGATTGGGCGAAACCGATGAACTCGCTGACAGGGACACTGACCTGGCCGATAATATACGTAAGCGACATCATCATACCGAGCGTCATCTCCCCGTCCACCACAGCCTTGGCGGCGATGAATGAGATGATAATGCTCGTAGTCTGCGCGAAAAACACGGAACCGGTCTGCTGGATTTGTCCCAATGACAGTCCCTTGATGCTAATCTTGAAGAGTTTCACTTGGATACGTTCCCACTCCCACCGTTTCTGCCGTTCACAATTGTTGAGCTTTATCTCCTGCATACCCTGAATGAGCTGAATGAGTTTGCTCTGCTCGCCGGCCGACTGGTTGAAACGCTTGATGTCGAGTTCCCGCCGCCATTTCATAAATGACAGGATCCACACTACATAGAGCACGTTGCCCAGCAGAAAAATACCGAGAATGAGCGGGTGATAGTAGCCGAGAATGCCTGCAAAAATGATGAAGTTGGCCAGCGAGAACACGATATTCAGCGAGTTACCCATCAAGAAAGACTTGATGCGGGTATGGTCGCCGATACGTTGCATGATGTCACCCGTCATCTTCGTGTCAAAATAGTGGAGCGGAAGCCTCATGAGCTTCATCAGAAAGTCGGAGATAAGCGAAATGTCAACACGCGAGTTAATATGCAACATAATCCAACTGCGGATGAAGCCCACTGAGAGTTGGGCAGCAAACAGCACCAGTTGGGCGATAAGCACAAGCGTAATGAAACCAAGATTGTGGTCACTGATGCCCACATCGACAAGTGCCTGTGTGAGGAAGGGGAAAATGAGTTGCAGTAAACTGCCAAGCAGCATGCCCAAGGCCAATTGCAGGAACTGGCCCTTATAAGGCAGGAGATAGCGGGCGAAAAAAAGGAAGTCACGCCTGGTGCTTCCTTCCTGTTCCTCGTCCATGGCCAGGAAATCGGGACCAGGTTCCAGCAAGAGAGCCGTGCCTGTGGCAACACCGTTTTGTCGCAGGGTAATCCAACATTTCTCCAGCTCCTGCTTGCCATAACACACTATCTGGGATGCCGGGTCTGCTATATAGAATGTAAAGTCACCCTTTCTGTTTCGCCTCACACGATACAGAACCACAAAATGGTCCTGGTTCCAATGAAGAATACAAGGAAGATTCGCTTCCTCTCCCAGCTGTTCCATCGTGATGCGTACGCCGAAAGCCCGCATACCGATACTCTCGGCCGCATCACTGATACCAAGCATCGACACACCCTCGCGCGTGACAAACGACCGGTCGCGCAACGTCTGCAAGGAATAGTGACGTCCGTAATACTTAGCTATCATGCGCAAGCATGCCGGTCCGCAGTCCATCGTATCAAACTGGGTATAGAAAGGGAAATTTTCCCTTATGCGAAATACCCAAAGCCAAGCCTGATGAAGCCTTGTCATAACAAGGGAACACAAATTCATAAACATTTTCGTCAAACCATAAAGAACGCACATAATATGGCTGAGGTTATACATAATCTCAATACGTAAACCGCCTTTTATGCCGTTCGTTTGGAAGGCTGGATATTCAAGCGATACGTGAGCGTGAGCATCAGATAACGAGGAAGGGTGTTATACCACGTTTCCGTATGTCCCTGGGCATTGAGCGTGCGCACAACATGATGACGCTGGCGAAGCATATCGTAGCCGTAAATTCTGATAATCAGGTTCTTCTTTTTCAAGAACGACTTTGAACAGGCAGCATTCCATATCCACTCATGCGTATTCATCGACTCATCGCTATAACCGCCCCGCGTACAGAGCGTACAGTCTGTGCTGAAGTCCATGCCCCAAGGCAAGGCCACATGGGCGGTGACCCCATAAAGCATGTCGAGCGTGTTGACTGTGGCGAACCCTACACGTGCACTTTCAGCGTGCTGCCATTTGGCAGATGCCACGAAGGACAGAGCCAGTGGATTTCTGTTATAACGCAACGCAAAGTTTCCGTCAAGTGCGTGATTGCGCACCACACTCCGTGAGGCGACATCCGAATGGCTGTCGGTCTGCAGGAAGTCTACGCTGTGCTCATAGCGCCACGTTGCGTCAGTTGCCACAGTCCACCGTTGCTTCGAGTCGAGACTGCGTGCATAACCGCCGTTGACATTGAGTGTCCAATTCCCGTTCATGTTACGTGGAGTGTAGGTCGTCACGCCCGTTGTGCTGTCGTAGCTTCGCGACTGGCCGACGGCCTGATGCACCGCCCTGTAGGCTGCACCGGCATGATAGTTCTGTGCATATTTAGTGACGCTCTTGCTGTATTGGGCCGAAAGCGAATAAATGTCAGAAGCTTTGAGCAAAGGATTGCCCAGGTACACGGCAAGCGGATTGCTGTCATCGCGCACATCAAGCAGATAGGTCATGGTGGGCACAACCAACTGCTTGCGCGCCTCCACGTTCAGACCACCCCAACCCAACAGCATGCGAGGTTCGAAGCCCACATAGTGCCGGCTCACACGGCTCCGTACGTCTTTCTGGCGCAGGTCGCCGAGCATGTCATGCTCAAAGTTCACAGGCAAAAACAGGGAAAGAGTCCCGCCGTTCTTGAAGAAAAACTGGACTTGCAGCTCTGGCGTATGGCGATAGAGGTGGCGATTGGTATTATAGGTGTTGGCATAGTCCACGCAGCGTGTGAGCGAATCAGCGGTCGAAGGGAGCACGCCAAGGGGTCGTCCGCCGGCCGTAGCCCATTCGCCGCCCAGCGAATCAAGTCGGTACAGGTTGCGGCTGTCCGTGTAGTATTCCTGCCGATAGGTGTAGGCTGCGACCAGTTTCACCGTTCCATTCTCATAGAACGGAGCATTGGCATACGTCCACCACTGGTATTCATGCCGAGGACTTCTATAGTATCTGTTCAGGAAGTCCTCACGCTCTGAAACCTGCGGAGTGAAGAGCGCATACTGCGAAAAAAGGCTGTTGGATGTATGGGCATACCGGCCGTTCAGCTGCAAGGAGATGTAATGGGAATGGGGCAGGCTGATGTCGGTATTGAAGAGGCTCATGTAGCTCCAGCTGGTAGCATCCTGTGCCGAAAAGTCTTGAAGGTAATTGGTCAGCCCATTGGCTCCACCATAATTTTGAAATACAAACAAGCTGTCGAGCAAGGCCCCACGATAGTTTTCGGCTGGCAAAGCGGCACGCTCGGCACTCCACCGCCCAGCCGCATCTTCCGACTTGCTGTAATGAAGATAGTTGTCCCAGCTGAAAAAGACCTTCCGCGCTGCGTGTGACAGCGAAGCGTCCCAGTTGAGAGTGCCGTTTTTCAGGTTCTCCTTATGGCGTGAGCAGACGTAGGAAGCACTGTACTCCAGGAATTTCTCCGACATCGTTTCGGTATGCACCTTGTCCTTGCTGTGTGTCACGACCAAGTTTGTTGAAAACTTGGTCTTATGGCTGTTACTCTCCACACCGTATGAGAGACCTCCCTGCTTCGTTTCCGACAGTCCGACAACCGGCTCAAAGCTGCTCCATGTACCCTCTCTTCCCGGCCGGCTGTTGTCGTTCGTATTGTTGAGATTGGCAAACAGCGAAAGCCAGGAGATGTCATTGAACCGAAGTCCGAACAGCCGGGCCTGATAGCGTTCCTCTGTCCCATATCCCGCTTCGGCATTCGCTGTCCACCCCTGCGCATAGTCCCGCTTGAGGTTCACGTCAATCACCCAGGGGTCTGACACTTGGGCCTTGCAGCTGTCACGCGTGATGTAGGCATTGTCGGGTGTCTTCTGGTAGACCTTGACCTTGTTCACCATGTAGGCAGGCAGATTCTCCATCGCCACACTCACATCGCCCCTGAAGAAATCCTTTCCGTTGATGAGCAGGCTGCTCACGAAGTTGCCGTTCACCGTGATACGTCCTCCGCTCTCCAACTTCACACCAGGTAAGCGGCTGACGAGTTCGTCGAGCATAGAACCTTCTGCCAGCTGGAAATAGTCGGCATTATATACGATGGTATCACCCTTGTTGACCAGCATCACCTTTGATGCCGTAACCGTAGCCTCGCTTAACACTTTGGCCTTGCGTTTCAAGCTCACAGTGCCCTCTATTTCGACAGGCTCGTTCCGGACCATTTCCGCAGTGATGACAAAAGGAGTGATTTTCTCCTCGTAAAGTTCGCATTGCGTACAAACGTAAAGCGTGTCGCCCACAGAAACGTCTCTGCTCATCTCACCGTAATACAAATATTCAGGTGTTTCCTTCATGATTTTTATCACCATCAGAGAGTCCGCCCCTTCCTCCTTCTTGGAAAAGACATAAGCGGACGCATGGCCGATGGGGCGTTTGGTCGAAACATCCTCGACATGCAGCATGACACACAAATCACGCGCCTGGGCATACACTTTCTGCGGGAAGAGAAGGAAAAGAATCGCGAAACGGAGAAAAGCTTTTAGAAACATGGTTCTATTTTTGTGGATGTAAGATGTTGGTTTCATATCTGGGGGTTCTATAAATTAGGCCGAGCTGGATGCTGGATTTTTAGGTGAGTACACATGATAGAAACTAATTTTGAACACCTACTTATTGCAACATCAAAACAGTGCCGGGCCTCATCAACGCTTGCTCTTCTGGGGCTTGATGTCTATCCTGTACATCAGGTTGAGGGTGAGGTAGGCGGGGACTGTATTATACCACACTTCGGTGCGTCCCTGCGCGTTGACCGTGCGGCGCGTGGTGGAAATCTGATGCAGCAGGTCAAAGCCCACTGCCTTCACTACCCACTGTTTGCGTTTGCCTATGGCCTTCGACAACGAGGCGTTCCACACCCAGTCGGTCGTGTTCATCGAAGCGTCGTTGTAGCCACGACGGCAATAGGCCATGAGGTCGGTGTCGATGTAGACGCCCCACAGGACAGGTGAGGTGAGCGACAGGCCGTAATTGAAGTCGGTATAGGCGAAGCGGTCGAACACGTGCTGCTTGCTGCGCATCTGGGTGCGGCTGAGATTGGCTTTGGCGGCCAGCACCACGTCCTTGATGCGGTACTTCACAAGCAGCTCGTGGGTCTGCGTGAAGCTGGCTGTAGTAAGCACGGTGGGAGCCTCCGCCGAAGCCTCGTCGGAGGCGAAGTCGTTGCTGTGCCTGTAAATGCCTTCGAAGCGATAGTCCCAACGCAGGCCCTTGGGCCAGTCCTGCACCTGTATGCCGCAGGTGGCCGAAGTCTGCCAGTTGCCGTTGATGTTTTCGGGGCGATAGGTGGTGATGCCTGTGCCCCGGTCGTAAAGGCGCATGCGTCCGATGCTGTTTTCCCACCTGCTGTAGGCTGTACGCATGTACACATAACGCCAGGCCGGGTCCTGTGTCTGCCAGTCAAAGCTCAGTTTCGCATGGTAGCCCCGTTCGGTGCACAGGCCACTGTTGCCGTAGTACGTCACCATCGGGTCGCTCTCATCGCGCACATTGAGCAGTGAGAGCAGGTCGGGCAGTGTGTGAGCCACGCGGCCCTCAAGCCTCAGCTTGGTGCCCTGGCCGTTGACCGTTTCGCCGAGCTGCATGCTCAGCGTGGGATTGCACACGAAGTTGCTGTAAGCCTGATGCTTCGCCTCGGCATTGCGCAGGTCATTGATGCGCCGGTGGATAGCCTGCATCTCGGCCTTGAGGTCGATGAAGAACTTGTCCCAGCTGAGAATGAAGGTGGGCGTAATCGTGTGGCGGCGTTCCAGACGGGTGGTATGGTAGCTGTTCTGCCTGTCTACAAGCCATTCCAGCGCATCGTCGCCCGAGGGAGTGAGCGAATGGGTGCTTCGCTTCAGCTGCTGTTCGCCCGAATTGAAGTCCTGGCCGTACTGGTAGGCGAGACGCAGGGCCAAGTCCGTCTTGCCGCCCTTGAACAGCTTGGGGGCAAAATAGGTGCCGCCCACACTGTAGCTGTAGTCGGTTGCCGGACAGCGAAGGCTGCGGCTTTCTCCCCAACTGTCGGCTGCATGATGCCTGTAGCTGATGGCATCGGCGATGACGTTGTCAACCCTTGTGTGGTTGTAGGAACATGCGCCCGAATAGGACAGTATACCTCCCTTCTCACCCAGCCTGATGCCCCGCCGGTTGCCCAGATTCAATGCTGTGCCCCAGCGCGTTTCGTGAAGCCGGCTGTGACGCTCGCGGCTGTACAGTGTGTCAAGGTCTGAAACAGCCAGACCATGTAGCTGCACCGACGGGTTGTCGGTCCGTTGCTTGTTGTGGGTGTAGTAGAGACTGTGCTTGAAATTTTCGCCGTGGTCTTGCAGTTCGAGCGAGGTGTTCCAGCGCAGTTCGGTAGTTGTGGAGCGGCTGTCGGACCGTGAATGGTCAAACACGCTGCCGCCGGTATAGAAGGTTTCCTCGTTTCTGCTCATCAGGTTCTGCGCCTCCTGCCGCTGGGCCTGAACCGAGGTGTTGAGCTGCGTGTAGGTGTCTTTGGGCGTGAGCGAGAAGTCCACCCCGGCCATATAGGTCTTCTTTTCGCCTGCCGAGGGTTCCGACTTGCGCCAGCTCCCCTTGCTGCCCGGTGCCGATGCCTCGTTCAGGTTGTTGGTATTGGCAAAGAAGGCCAGCGAGGAGTGGTTGGTGTAGCGCATGGCAAACAGTCGGGCCAGCCATTTGTCGTCCCAGCCGCCTTGCAGGTTGCTGCCCCACCCTGTTTCGATGTTGGCAATCCAGCCTTGGGCATATTCCCGCTTCAGCCTGACGTCCATCACCAACGGGTCGTTCTCTCTTTCTTCGGCAGTCCGCCGTGTGTCGTCCGTCTCCTGCCACCTGTCGTGGTACACCCTGATTTTGTTCACCGTATATGCCGGCAGGTTGCTCAGCGCCACCTTGGGATCTCCCCGAAAGAAGTCGCGTCCGTTCACCAGCAGGCTCTTTACGAACTGTCCGTTCACCGAAATGCGTCCGTCATCGTCCAGCGTGGCACCGGGCAGGGCACGCACCAGGTTGTCGAGCATGGAGCCTTCGGCCAGCTTGAAGGCTGCGGCATTATATTCTATGGTGTCGCCCTTCACCACAAACTGTATGCGCGAGGCGGTGGCAGTCGCTTCGCCCAGGTTGTAGTCGGTGGCCTCAAACAGCCGCGCCTTTTCCTTCATGTAGAACCCCTTGGGGTATTTGCCCCACGATTTCTTCAGTCTGTAGGACAGCCAGGCTTCCGAATAGCCCGGTGCCTCGACTTTGAACACATAGACGCTGCGCAGCGGCAGCCGGCCCTTGTAGCCACGAAAGTTCTCGTCGGTCGGTTCCCTGCCCGCCCAATAGTCCTTCGGCAGTGAGTCGCAAAGCACCGTGGTGCTGTCGGCCTCAAACACGGTGATGCGGGCATTCTTGATTTCCTTTTCGTAAAAGCCGTCGGACACTCCGAAGTACCACAGGTCGATGCTGTCGTTCGATGCCTGTTGGGCCTGGGCCGGAAGACAGGTGGAGAACAAGAATGTGAAAGTGGAGAGTATGTATCGTTTCATGGTGATTGGTTTTAGGTGCAAAATTAAGTAGTTCCTGCCTTCTCCATGCACCGGGCAAGTCTATTTCTGAATCTATCAGAGAAGTACCTTCATCACTGAGTATCAGCAGAAATAGAAAATCGGCAATGTCAAAAAAGGTCTATTCGATGTCATTTGACCGCATTTTACATGTCGGAAACAGCCTTTTAAAGGGCTATCCATAGGGAGCTGCACCGCATGGCAGCAGCCTGTACGCTGCGGACGGAAGCTACGGGCTTTGTGGCTGCAAAACTACAGGGCGGTGACTAATCTGGCAAGGACTACACTACGCATTTGTTACGCATTGCCATATAACGCTCAAAGCTGTATGTTGTATTCTACATTATCCTAAGGAGTGTTCGTAATTCATTTGCTTTCTCCTTACTGCGCTGCAAAATTACGCACAGAAAATGTCAAGTGTCAAACGCACTATGTCTATTTCAATGTCTATTCAGAATGTCGGGACACGCTGATTCTCAACGACATTGAAAAATATGCTTGTCAATAGATGTCAGTCCGTTAGCCAGAGCAAGAGAATTGCCTGGTAAATGCTGTATCATATTTGGTGGGCCTTTGCCCGCTTGTATTTTTTGATACCAGGCGGGCCTTTGTCATGTACTCCCAGCTTAGGGCAGACCTTACCAAGTCCTTCATTGCACCGTCTCATCTAATTAGCTTGACATTGGGCGGGCTGGAAGCCACGCCCTCCCAGTGCACCGTCGCCTCCTATCCCAGATTTTGTTATTGAGTACCACATACCATCATCCATTACTATCATATAACGAGAAAGGTAGAGCGAGCCGGTGTTTCCTCCCATTCAAGTGTAGCCAGTTCTGTCTGGTTGGTTGGGAAAAGGAGTGCTGCTGGCATGCCTCAGAAAAACAAAATCCCATAGTCCAGGGGGTGGACTATGGGAATCGTTCGCTATTGAGCATGTTGCTTCTTGGTGGCAACGTGTGCCACTGTCAACGCAGCTTTATCTGGCCGTTCTGGATATATGCACCGTGAGCGGGACGTTTAGTGACTCTTCGTCCGCTCAGGTCATACAGGATAGGGGAGCTGTCGGGAGACGTTGTGGCTGTGGCGTGCTGAATGTCATTGATGAAGCCCCGACCGGCATCGTAGAGCACTTCATCGTTCTTCGCATAGCACATGAGCACTTCCACACCTTGCGAGTCAGCCTCATCGAGCACCGCAGCGGGCAGGTGGTCCAAGTAGCCGACACCTTCCACAAAGGTCCCTGCCTGTGTGGTATTGCCCACCTTGTAGCTCAGGTTCCATTGCTTCAACACCGCTCCATCGGGCGTTTGCGTTTGGGTTGTTCCCGTCACTTCAGCCTGGACCAATTCGAGTGCCGGAGTGCCTTCGGCATCTGTCGTTGCATGGAAGAATGGCGTGCAGAACGTGTCGCCCGCTTTCAGCGTATAGTCGAAGTACAGCAGGTCGCGTCCGCAGAACTCACCGTAAGGCGACGTTTCGGGGAAGCGCACATAGGTCTCCACCTTGCTGTTTTCCTTGAAGAAGTAGCAGAACGAGCGTTCCGTGCAGCTGGGTTCCGAACCTCCGTCGGTTACGGTATACGTTTCCTGCCATACCCGTTTATAGGGGTGGCCCTTCATGATGCTGTCGCCCTGAATGGTGTAGGACCAGGTGGTGCGCACCGAGGGGGCGGCATCCGCAATGGGGGCATAGGAAATGCGCTTTCCTTCGGGGAACAGGATACGGTTGCTACGGTTTTCCTCAAAATGGCCGTAGAATCCCTCGCCCGCATCCCACAGCACTTCGCCGTTTCCTGCCACCGCCATGCTCAGGTAAGAGCCGGCATAGCCAACCAATTCTATAGGGCTGAAATCCCACGTGTCACCATCAAATCCGATTCCTTCATAAAAGTAGTTGTTTTGAACTACGTGCTCGTTGACGAAGGGGTGGAATACCTTAATGGCCCATCGGCGGATGGGCCGGCCAGAGGGCGATGTAAAGTCTTTTATGCCTGCTACTACACCGGGACACCAGTGGTATTTCTCAACATTGTCAGACTCCTCATAGTCGGGCAGATAATAAAGCGTCTGAAGGGAGTCTCCCTCCTGAAGGTCGTAGTCGAACAGGAGCCAGTCCCTGCCATCGCTACGCACGTAGATCTTGTTCCCCTCCTGATATACCAGTCTGTGCAGATAAGGCTTGCTGGGGCTTGATGCACCTCCCAAGAAGTCGTAACTGGCATAGTATGTCATCATTTTTTTATAGGTGCGTCCGTCTACAAGGCTGTCCCCGTCGACATACAGCACGCGGTTCCCACTGTTGTTTTGATAAATGGATACCGTTTTCCCCTCGTCGAACATGGGCAGGTACTCCCTCGATTCGCTTTGGGCATGAGAGATGAGAGGGGAGAGGAGGCAGGCAAGCAGGATGCCTAATAGCCCTGCGTAGTGTTTGGTCGTTTTCATTGTACGTGGTTTGTTGAAGGGTTTGTAAAAAGTGAGATGGCTGGTTTAGGTGTGACACGCATTGGTTAATAGGTTCAATCCGTCCACAAATATATACTATTATATTAGTATTATAGCACTATTCTAATAGTTTCGGCAGCTGTCAGCATAATATGAACTATTTCAACCCTACGCTCGCTTACACGAATATAGTCTTAGCAGCGTTCAAGCAAAATTGACCTTATTCATTTGGTTTGATTTTATCGTTACTCTGCTGTTTTGCGCCGCAAAATTATACCGATCATTTATAATCTGGGTTAATCACTATTACGCATTTATTACGCATTTGGTTGAAAAACCCTAATTATTATGGAATCAGAACATTGCGTACTAAAAGCGTACCCTATTAGAAATGGTACATGTATATCAAATCGGGCTGAAGGAGATGGGAGTGCCTGATCATCTAATATCTGTACCTCTCGCATTAAATACAAACAACCGAGCAAACACCTTTGCATAAGATAGGCTGCGTTAACTTCTTTGAATCTCGGCTGCGTTAACTTCTTTGAATCTCGGCTGCGTTCGGCATAGCTCAAGCAAGCTTGGCTCTGCTCTCACTGGCACGAGATTTCGGCAAAATACTTGGGGCAAGCTTGGCCCTTTGCTCTCACTTGCACTATCTATCATATAACAAGAAAAGGTTGAACGGATGTTTCATCCAATGATTCAAACCGGGATGTAGCACTAACAGCTGGGAGGGCGCGGGCTTCTAACCCGCCAGAAATATATTTAAGCGGGCCTTTGCCCGCCCTCCCAGTACACCGCCACCTCCAAGTCTGCTTGACAACGGGCGGGCTGGAAGCCACGCCCTCCCAGTGCACCGTCGCCTCTTAGCCGCGGTTATTGTTATTTGGGTCTGCGCTTCATTTACATTAATCCGTTACTTTAGATAAGATTGGCTGCGCTCGGCAAAAAGCTTGGGGCAAGCTTGGCTCTTTGCTCTCACTTGCACTATCTTTCCTCTGAAGAGAAACGATTTCTGTATGTAGCGTAGAAGCTCCAGTTTTTTTATATACATTTGCAGCCGTTTATTCACAGCCCAAGCAAGATGAGACTAAAACATCCAGCATGGCTTCAATGCCATGCCCGTGCGCAGCTGGGATAATGTAACATCATACCCCACCAAAATTCCAACAGCTGAAATGCCCGAAAGATTATATATTTGAACAGACAGACCGCTTCTCAAATGACTGCGTGCTGTAAGCCAAAAGTTGGAAATTTTATAAGATTACTGTTTAAGCAACTGATCAGTATGCCCAGTATCATTAAAACAAACTTTCAACTTCCTCTCATAAGCCCTCAGCTCTCGTCTAATACCCAATTCCTACGACATGCGACACCTACCCTTTTTACTGCCCAACCCCCAAACGGGTTGCCTTCTGCTTCTGTGCGTTATCCTGTTGGCATGTAACTCTCCAAGGGAGAGATTCTTCCAACATGTAGAGGCCGTGATGATAACCCGCCCCGACAGTGCATTGGAACTGTTGCAGGCACATGCGGCCGTAGTGAAGGGAGCATCGGAGAAAGAGAAGGCCATGTACAACCTGTTGTGCGCCGAAGCCAAGATCAAACTGTTGATTCCCTTGGAGGCCGACTCGGTGGCCATGTCGCTCGTAGATTATTTTAAGGAGGAGGGAACGCCAGAACAACGCATGAGAGCCTGTTACGTGGCCGGCTGCCATTATTTAGATGTCAACCTGCTTCCACTGGCTCAACAATGGTTCTTTGCCGCCATGCAGGAAAAGGACAAAGTGGCCAAGAGTCGTGCGAACCAGTCGAGAATAGCACGCATCTACGGGCAGTTTGTCGAACTATATATGGAGCAGGCCGACATCCGATTGGTGGCCAAGAAATACGAAGAAGCGGAACAGGCAGCCGAAGAGGCGGGCGACAGCTATCTGAAAGCGCGCCTGATGCTGCGCAAACTTGACTACTACCGCATGAAGGAACAGCCCGACTCCATACTGAAGTATTGCGGTCCGTGCATGGACATGCTCAGACAGTTCGACGACACGGAAGGGGTGTTTTCAGCCATGCTGGGACGCTGCGGGGCTTATATGGACAAAGGGATGCTGGAAAAGGCGGCCAAAGACCTGCGATACATAGAAGACTCGCTGCAACTGGTAGACGAGAACTACTATCTGAAAGGCGCAACCGAACCCAACAGTACGAGCTACTACTCCTACAAGGGGCTGTACTATAAATATGTGGGCAAGCTCGATTCTTCTATAGTGTTCTACCGACGTGCGTATAACGCGCCTCATCTGGTCTACAAGGAAGGCGGTGCCCTCGCGCTGGCCCAACTCTACCAGCTGATGCATCAAAACGATTCGTCCGTAATATACTATGCCACCTATACCAGATATTCCTTCCTGTTGGACAGCATGAAGAAGGCCGACATGCTGCAACAGCAGGAAGTGGTTTTCGAGCGTGAACGTACGTACAAGAAGATGCAGCAGGTCAAAGCAGAGAATGCGGCCAACGTAAGGAAATGGAGGACTACCGTAATCGGCGCAGTGGTAGCCGTCACGCTGCTGTTAGTTTTGCTTAGACAGTACAGGCGACGCAGCCGCATCCGCTATGACGAATTGCTCGACCGCTACGACCAAGTGTGCCGCAACATTGCCGATGTACAGGATCAGCTGAAGACCGAGAAGGCGAAAGGCGAGGCAGCCGATGCACTGGTGGCCAAACTTGAAGGCAAACTGACCGAATCGGTGGGATTGAAAAAACAATTTGAAGATGAGAATCCCGACATCGAGAGCTACAAGCTGCGTACTCTCAGAATGGCCGGAACCGATGAGGCACAGGCAATCAAGTGCTGCCTCAGGACAGACACACCTGTTGCTAAAGAACTGCTGACGGCCCTGCAACAAGCTGTCCGACGTGAGATGCCGAAGCTCAATGATTTTCTGTTCAATCCGCAATACGCCCTGTCGGACAAGCAAATCAACGTGTGTTGCCTGATTTGTTCATCGTTCACGCCGAGCGAAATGTCCCGAATTCTGTGTACTGCTCCCCAGAACATATCATCCATTCGCTACCGTTTAGGCAAGAAACTATTCACCGACTGCAAAAACACACATGATTTCGACATTCGCCTGCTCCACCTGGCGGACAGCCTGTAGTTCTGTTATGAAAATAACAGATTACGGAATGAAGCGAAGCCCCAAATAAGAATAATCTGGAATAGGAGGCGCCCTCCCAGCGCACCGTCGCTTCCTTCCCAACTTCTGTTGTTTGGATTCTTCGCTTCATCCCATAATCCGTTACTATCATATAACGAGAAAGGTAGAGCGGGCCGGTGTTTCCTCCCATTCAAGTGTAGCCTATTCTGTATGGTTGGTTGGGGAAAGGAGCGTTGCTGGCACACCTCAGAGAAACAAAATCCCATAGTCCGGGGGGGACTATGGGAACCATAGAATCCACCCCAAAAGTATGTCTTGTACTGATATAGGTAGACACATTTGATAACCATTAAATGTGTACTAAAA
>CAMBOH010000019.1 GCA_945869305.1 uncultured bacterium | reverse complement strand
ACCAAACGCACCAACCTATGAAGCTTCGCTATATCACTCCCAGCAGCCGGACCATCCGCCTCACTCCCTCGCTGCCGCTTGCGTTGAGCAACGGAAGCCAGATAGAAGTGGACTCGGGAGAAGCCGGATCGGGCAACTTCAGCAATCAGAGAGACTACTCCTCCGAAATCTGGGGCGAATAATCACCTCCACACTTCGGACACAGCAGCCACGGCGGCTGCCCTCCCACAGCGGGAAAGGGCAGCCGCCCCTTTCTGTTCGCCTGTAGCCCGATAGCCTTGAGCGGTGTGCTGCCTGTCCGCCTGTGCGGACTGGCAGCACACCTTATATTTATATATACCTCCTGTCGGAAAGCTCCCAGACAGGAGCCTTCGCGCCACCGTGCGGCGGAAGGTCCGTGCCGTCTGTTCCCTGAAGCAGGCCGGACGACGCAGGGCCGGGGAAGGTCCGGCAGTGAGGGGAACGGCCAATTCCGTGCAGTGTAACTTTTCATGACTTTTTCTTTGCCCTCCATGACGATTGCACTACCTTTGCAGCAAACAACGGATTTTAGCACATGGAACCCTTGAAACATGAGTGCGGAGTGGCCATGGTAAGACTGCTCAAACCGCTCAGTTACTATGAAAAGAAATACGGCACCTGGATGTACGGCCTGAACAAGCTCTACCTGCTGATGGAAAAGCAGCACAACCGGGGGCAGGAAGGCGCGGGGCTGGCTTGCGTGAAAATGCAGGCCGCGCCGGGCGAGGAGTTCATGTTTCGCGAGCGTGCGTTAGGCGGTACGGCTATCCAGGAAATATTCTCCTCCGTCCACCGGAACTTTTCGAACTTTACTGACGGGCAACTACACGATGCGGACTTTGCAGCCCGCCATGTGCCTTTTGCCGGAGAAATGTATATGGGCCACCTGCGGTATTCGACTACCGGCAAGCGTGGCCTTTCGTATGTCCACCCCTTTCTGAGGCGGAACAACTGGAGGGCCAAGAACCTCTGCATCTGTGCCAACTTCAACATGACGAATGTCGAGGAAATCTTCGACGCCATCGCCGTGAAGGGACAGCATCCGCGCATGGTGTCGGACACGTACATCCTGCTCGAACAGCTGGGCCACCGGCTCGACCGCGAGAGCGAAAGGTGCTTTGTGGAGGCACAGCAGCTGGGCCTGCAGAACACGGACATCACCCGCTACATTGAGGAACACATCGACCTGAAGAACGTGTTGCAGCTCTCGGCCCCGGTATGGGACGGCGGCTACGTGCTGTGTGGCGTGACGGGTTCGGGCGAACTCTTCACCCTGCGCGACCCCTGGGGCATCAGGCCCGCATTCTGGTATAAGGACGACGAACTGCTGGTCGTGGCCTCGGAAAGACCGGTCATACAGACGGCTCTCGACGTGGAGGCCGACACCGTGCACGAACTGCTGCCCGGACAGGGACTGTTCATGAACCAGCGCGGAGGTATGCGCACCGAACAGGTGCTGGAGGCGAAGAACTACGCGGCCTGCTCCTTCGAGCGCGTCTACTTCAGCCGCGGGTCGGACTGCGACATCTACCGCGAACGCAAAGAGCTGGGCCGCTCGCTCGTGGAGCCCATCATGGAGGCGGTGAACGGCGAGATTGACAACACCGTGCTGGGTTACATACCAAACACGGCCGAAGCGGCCTACTACGGCATGTTGCAGGGGTTCAACGAGTGGCTGAACAGCCAGAAGGCCGAAGAGATTGCCAGGCTGGGAGCTGGCGCCACGCCCGAGAACCTGCACCGCATCCTTTCGCGCCGCATCCGTTCGGAGAAGGTGGCCTGGAAGGACATCAAGATGCGCACCTTCATTGCTGAGGGCAACTCGCGCAACGACCTGGCCGCCCACGTGTATGACATTACCTATGGCTCGATCCGTCCCGGCGTGGACAACCTGGTGATCATCGACGACAGCATCGTGCGCGGCACTACGCTGCGCGAAAGCATCATCCGCATCATGGACCGCCTGCATCCGCGCCGCATCGTCGTGGTCAGTTCGTCGCCCCAGGTGCGCTACCCCGACTACTACGGCATCGACATGGCCAACATGGACGAGTTCATCGCCTTCAGGGCCGCCATTGCGCTCCACCGCGACCGCCAGATGGAAGACCGGCTCGAACGGATTTACCGCAAGTGTAAAGCCCAGGAGCAGCTGCCCAAGGAACAGGTGGTGAACCACGTGCAGGAGGTGTATGAACCTTTCACCGACCGCGACATTTCGGAGAAGATGGCCGAGATGCTGCGCCCCGAAGGGGTGACAACCGAGATTCACCTGGTGTTCCAGAGCCTGGAGGGCTTGCACAAGGCGTGCCCGACATCGCCGGGCGACTGGTACTTCTCGGGTAACTATCCTACGCCCGGAGGCAACAAGCGGGTGAACCAGGCCTTCATTGCCTATTACGAAGGCCTCCGCGGATAGGGCTGCGGGTTTAGACAGACCCGGTCAAGCAGACCCGGTCAAGCAGGCCCGGTCAGGCAGGCAGGATGCCTGCGCTCCCAGTGGTGGCGGCAGGAAGTCTGCTCCCTCAGTGAAAAAATAGAAACAACAATAACATATCCCAATGCGTAACGTAACACTTATTCTTGACGACGGAACGAAATTCCACGGACAGAGCTTCGGCTATGAGGCTCCCGTGGCAGGCGAGGTGGTCTTCAATACAGCCATGATGGGCTATCCCGAGAGCCTGACCGACCCGTCGTATGCAGGACAGCTGATGGCACTGACCTACCCCTTGGTGGGCAACTACGGCGTGCCGCCCTTCACGGTCGGGGAAGACGGACTGGCCACCTTCATGGAGAGCGACCGCATCTATGCTTCGGCCATCATCGTGAGCGACTATAGCGAGCAGTACAGCCACTGGAACGCAGTGGAAAGCCTAGCCGACTGGCTGAAACGCGAAAAGGTGCCCGGCATCACCGGTATCGACACGCGCGAGCTGACCAAGGTGCTGCGCGAACACGGTGTGATGATGGGAAAGATAGTGTTTGACGACGAGCCCGACAATGTGCCCGAAGCCCAGTATGCCGGTGTGAACTACGTGGCCCGTGTGTCGTGTCGCGAAGTGGTGCGCTACAACGAGGGCAAGGGCCTGAAGAAGGTCGTGCTGGTCGACTGCGGCGTGAAGAACAACATCATACGCTGTCTGCTCAAGCGCGGCGTGGAGGTAATCCGCGTGCCCTGGAACTATGACTTCAACGACATGGAGTTCGACGGCCTGTTTCTGGCCAACGGTCCGGGCGACCCCGACACCTGCGTGGAGGCCGTGCAGAATATCCGCAAGTTCCTCGAGAACGAGCGGGTGCGTCCCTGCATGGGCATCTGCATGGGCAACCAGCTGCTGTCGAAGGCAGCCGGAGCCAGCATCTACAAGCTCAAATACGGCCACCGCAGCCACAACCAGCCTGTGCGCATGGTCGGCACCAACCGCTGCTTCGTGACATCGCAGAACCATGGTTATGCTGTGGACAGCCGCACGCTGCCTGCTGACTGGGAGCCTTACTTCGTGAACATGAACGACGGTTCGAACGAGGGCGTGCGCCACAAGTCCCGCCCCTGGTTCTCGGCACAGTTCCACCCCGAAGCCTGCTCAGGTCCGGTCGACACCGAGTTCCTGTTCGACGAATTTGTCAAACTGCTTTAAGGCAGGGAGGCTGGCGAAGTTGAGAGTGATGGGGTCAAGGTCTACAGATACAGAGTAGGTGAGGGCGGATTGTTCCCTCAGACTGCGTGTCCCCTGACTCCCAACTTCAAGCAGCGCAAAAGTTTCCCATCAGACTTTCCTTCACTTCTAATCACACCACCTTATGAAGTCAATCAAAAAAGTTCTTCTTCTGGGCTCGGGTGCTCTGAAAATCGGCGAGGCCGGCGAATTTGACTATTCCGGCTCGCAGGCACTGAAGGCACTGAGAGAAGAAGGCATCGAAACGATACTCATCAACCCCAACATAGCCACGGTACAGACCTCCGAGGGCGTGGCCGACCACATCTACTTCCTGCCCGTTACGCCCTACTTCGTGGAGCGCGTCATACAGCGCGAACAGCCCGATGGCATCATGCTGGCCTTTGGCGGACAGACCGCGCTGAACTGTGGCGTAGAGCTGTACCGAAGCGGCGTGCTTGAAAAGTACAACCTCCAGGTGCTCGGCACACCCGTGCAGGCCATCATGGATACCGAAGACCGCGAACTCTTCGTTGACAAACTCAACGAAATCAACGTCAAGACCATCAGCAGCGAAGCCTGCGAAAACGTGGAGCAGGCACGCAAGGCTGCCGACCGGCTGGGTTATCCCGTCATACTGCGTGCCGCCTACGCCTTGGGCGGACTTGGGTCCGGCTTCTGCGACAATGAGGAAGAACTCAACCGACTGGCCGAAAAGGCCTTCTCCTTCTCACCCCAGGTGCTGGTCGAAAAGAGCCTGAAGGGATGGAAGGAAGTGGAGTATGAGGTGGTGCGCGACCGCTTCGACAACTGCATCACCGTGTGTAACATGGAGAACTTCGACCCGCTGGGCATACACACGGGCGAGAGTATCGTGATTGCTCCCTCGCAGACCCTGACCAACGCCGAATACCACAAGCTGCGTGAACTCTCCATCCGCATCGTGCGCCATGTGGGCATCGTGGGCGAGTGTAACGTGCAGTATGCCTTCGACCCGCAGAGTGAGGACTACCGCGTGATAGAAGTAAATGCCCGCCTGTCGCGTTCGTCGGCACTGGCATCAAAGGCCACGGGCTATCCGCTGGCATTTGTGGCAGCCAAACTCGGCTTGGGCTACGGCCTGTTTGACCTCAAGAACTCCGTGACCAAGACAACCTCGGCCTTCTTCGAACCGGCACTCGACTATGTGGTGTGTAAAATACCGCGTTGGGACCTCGGCAAGTTCCGCGGCGTAGACCGCGAACTCGGTTCGTCGATGAAGTCGGTGGGCGAGGTGATGGCCATCGGACGCACCTTTGAGGAAGTCATACAGAAAGGCCTGCGCATGATAGGGCAGGGGATGCACGGCTTTGTCGATAACAAGGAAATCAAGATTGACAATGTCGACGCCGCCCTGCGCGAACCGACCGACAAGCGCATCTTCGTGATCGAAAAGGCTTTTGCCGCAGGCTACACCATCGACCAGGTGCATGAGCTGACCAAGATAGACCGCTGGTTCCTGCAGAAGCTCTACCGCATACACCAGACAGACCGCGAGCTGCACGCCTGTACCTCCATCAATGTGCTCGACAACGCACTGCTCCGCAAGGCCAAGGTCCAGGGATTCACCGACTTCCAGATAGCCCGCGCCGTAGGCATGGAGAACGAGATGGACATCGAAAAGGCCATCATGGCTGTGCGTGCCCGCCGCAAGCAGCTCGGCATCGTGCCCTGCGTGAAGCAGATTGACACGCTGGCTGCCGAATATCCCGCACAGACCAACTACCTCTATCTGACCTACAGCGGAGTGGCCCACGACATCCACTTCGAAAATGACAAACGTTCGGTCGTCGTGCTCGGTTCGGGAGCTTACCGCATCGGTTCGTCGGTTGAGTTCGACTGGTGCGGCGTACAGGCACTGGCCACCATCCGCAAGGAAGGCTACCGCTCGGTGATGATCAACTATAATCCCGAAACGGTGTCGACCGACTACGACATGTGTGACCGTCTCTACTTCGACGAGCTCACCTTCGAGCGCGTGATGGACATTCTCGACCTCGAATGCCCTTATGGCGTGATTGTCTCGACGGGCGGACAGATTCCCAACAACCTGGCCATGCGCCTCGATGCCGAACATGTGAACCTCCTCGGCACGCAGGCCAAGTATATCGACAATGCTGAAGACCGCGAAAAGTTCTCGGCCATGCTCAACCGCATCGGCGTGGACCAGCCCGAATGGAGCGCGCTGACCTCGATGGATGACATCCAGGAGTTTATAGGCCGTGTGGGCTTCCCCGTCCTGGTGCGCCCCTCCTATGTGCTCTCGGGCGCAGCGATGAACGTCTGCTCCAACCAGGACGAGCTGGAACGTTTCCTGAAGCTGGCGGCCAACGTGTCGAAGAAGCATCCCGTCGTGGTGAGCCGCTTCCTGCAACACGCCAAGGAGGTAGAGATGGACGCTGTGGCCAAGGACGGCGAAATCATCGCCTATGCCATCTCGGAACACATCGAGTTCGCCGGCGTTCACTCGGGTGACGCCACCATCCAGTTCCCGCCCCAGAAGCTCTATGTCGAAACGGCCCGCCGCATCAAGAAAATCTCCAAGCAGATAGCCAAGGAACTCCACATCTCGGGCCCCTTCAACATCCAGTATCTGGCACGCGAAAACGACATCAAGGTCATCGAGTGTAACCTGCGCGCCTCGCGCTCCTTCCCCTTCGTGAGCAAGGTGTTGAAGATCAACCTTATCGAACTGGCCACGCGCATCATGCTCGGCCTGCCCGTCGAGAAGCCGGCCAAGAGCCTCTTCGACCTCGACTATGTGGGCATCAAGGCTTCGCAGTTCTCGTTTAACCGCCTGCAGAAGGCAGACCCCGTGCTGGGTGTCGACATGGCCTCGACCGGCGAGGTGGGCTGCCTGGGCGACGATTCGCGCACGGCACTGCTCAAGGCCATGCTCTCTGTGGGCCATCGCATACCGCGCAAGAACATCCTGCTCTCTACGGGCAACGGCAAGCAGAAGGCCGAGATGCTCGCTGCTTCGGCCATGCTGCGCGACCATGGCTACAAGCTCTTCGCTACGCCCGGCACAAGCCGGTATCTCACCGAAAACGGCATAGAGAACACCTTGGTGCACTGGCCGAGCGAGGCTCCGCAGCAGCCGCAGGCCATCGACATGCTCCACAACCATGAGATTGACCTCGTGGTGAATGTGCCCAAGAACCTGTCGACCGGCGAGCTGACCAATGGCTACAAGATTCGCCGCGCAGCCATCGACCTCAATGTGCCGCTCATCACCAATGCCCGCTTGGCCTCGGCCTTCATCTACGCTTTCTGTACGGTGAAGCCCGAAGAACTCGAAATCAGAAGCTGGCAGGAGTTCTGATCAGCCTGCCCAGACTGGGAGCGCAGGCATCCTGCCTGCTCAGACTGGGAGAGCAGGCATCCTGCCTGCTTGGACAATCGCAGCAGGCTGGAAGCCTGCTCTCCCAGTCGCAACAGGCTGGAAGCCTGCTCTCCCAGTCTCAGCAGGCTGGAAGCCTGCTCTCCCAGTCAGCACCCAGTAAACTTCTGATACCCTTTCTCCCATCTGCGGGCAAGGACCTGACCCATAATTATATTGTACGTTGTACATGAAGCATTAACATGGAAAAAGTAAAGTGGGGCTTTATCGGTTGCGGCGAAGTGACCGAACGGAAGAGCGGGCCGGCCTTCAATGCTGTGCCGGGCTCAGAGGTAGTGGCCGTGATGAGCCGCCGCGCCGACAAGGCACGTTCCTACGCCGAGCGGCACGGTGTGAAACGCTGGTACACCGATGCACAGCTGTTGCTCTCTGACCCCGAAGTCAACGCCGTCTACATTGCTACGCCGCCTTCCACCCATGCCACCTATGCCATCATGGCCATGAAGAGCGGCAAGGCCGTGTATGTAGAGAAGCCCATGGCCTCGAACTACGAGGACTGCTGCCGCATGAACCGTATAGCCGAGGTGACGGGCGTGCCCTGCTTCGTGGCCTATTACCGTCGCTGCCTGCCCTATTTCCTGAAGGTGAAGGAGCTGGTGGAGCAGGGAGCTGTGGGTCAGGTGGCGGGTGCCCACATCCGCTTCGCCGTACCGCCCCGCGACCTGGATTACAACCGCGACAACCTGCCATGGCGCGTACAGCCAGACATAGCGGGCGGCGGTTACTTCTATGACCTGGCCCCCCACCAGATAGACCTGTTGCAGCAGATGTTCGGCCCTATCATTGAGGCCGAGGGCATGTTTGCCAACCGAGGCGGCCTGTACCCCACCGAAGACACGGTGAGTGCTTGCTTCAAGTTTGCCAACGGTGTGCCCGCATCCGGTTCCTGGTGTTTTGTGGCCCATGAGTCAGCCCGCGAAGACCGCATAGACATCGTGGGTGACAAAGGCTCGCTGTCCTTCTCGGTGTTTACCTACCAGCCCATTGTGTTGCAGAACGGTGATGGCCGTCAGGAGTTTGTTGTGCCCAATCCGCCCTACGTGCAGCTGCCTCTCATCAAGTTGGTGGTAGAGCACCTTCAGAACAAGGCCATCTGTACCTGCGACTGCGTGAGTGCCACATCGGTCAACTGGGTGGTCGACCGCATTCTGCACAAGCTGTAAGAGTCTGTCAGCTTGTCTGGTCGCCCACTGGGAGAGCATGCTTCCAGCCTGCTACGACTGGGAGAGCAGGCTTCCAGCCTGCTGCGATTGTCCAAGCAGGCAGGATGCCTGCTCTCCCAGTGTAAGCAGGCAGGATGCCTGCGCCCCCAGTGTTACACTTATAACTTCCTCCCTAAAAACATCCTCTTCTTCCTCATGATACGCCTCCTCACTGTTCTCCTCTGGGGCTTCGCGCTGTGTCAGGCGGGTGCTGCGCCAGCACCTGCTGAGGACATGCGTCCTTGCGACATGCCCGATACGGTGAGTTGCTGCCAGCCGGCAGCGAAGGAGGCGTGCAAGCCCGGCAGCGTGAAGCAGAAAGTGAAGCGAACGGGCAGCCTGCTCTACCGCTTCATCCAAAGTTTCGATGACTACGACACCACCTACATCTCGCCCAACTACTACAACTTCACAGCCATGGCGCAGAACACCAACTACTACCAGGTGTACAGACTGGCGGGGTCAGATGCCGACGGACGCACACAGACACTCTACCTCAAGCCCGCCCAGAGCATGAAGGTCGGGCCCTATTTCGGCTGGCGCTGGATATTTCTCGGCTACACCTTCGACGTGAGCCATCCGCGCCGCCTCGGCAAGGCTTCAGAGTTCAACCTCAGCCTCTATAGCTCCATGATCGGACTCGACTTTCTCTACCTGCGCAATGCGGGCGACTTCAGGCTCCGCAAGGCTGTAGGCTTCGAAGGGGTCGAGCCTGGCAGCGTCAAGCACACACCCTTTACGGGCATGCAGGCCAACACCCTCACGCTCAGTGCCTATTACGTGTTCAACCACAGGCACTTCTCCTATCCGGCAGCCTTCAACCAGAGCACCGTACAGCGCAAGAGCTGTGGCTCATTCATGCTGGGCCTCGGTTTCAGCCGCCAGCGCATCCAGATGGACTATACCAAGTTGCCCGCAGAGCTGAAGGGGCCTGCGGGCAGTGAGACGGTGGTCGAGGGACTGCGGTTCAACAACCTCGACTACAACTACTATTATGTCAGTGCGGGGTACGCTTACAACTGGGTGTTTGCCCGCAATTGGCTGATGGGAGTGTCGGTCATGCCCTCGGCCGGCGTGCGCAAGATAAAAGGTGAGAAGATAACCACCCACGAGGTGCTGATGGACCTGAAGAACCTGTCGTTCGACTGCACCTCGCGTCTCGGCCTTGTATGGAACAACGCCCACTGGTTCGCCGGTGCCTCCGTCATCAGCCATCTCTACATGTACCGCAAGCACCGCCTGTCTATGACCAACTCCGTCAATTACCTGAACATCTATGCCGGATTCTTCTTTGCCCGCAAGCGGCAGTACCGGTAATCTTGAGCATGAAGCATGAAGTGCAGGTGTGACTCGGGGGCGTGTCGGTTTTCCTGAACAAACAGGTCGTTGTTCTGAACATGGCTGTCCGGCAGACTTTCAAGGAGGGAGAGATGGGTAAAAGCAGGCGTTGGAACATGCTGTCCGCCTACTCCCGCAATCGGGGGGTAGGCGGACAGCACGTGATGAGCAGGGGAGGGTGCAGACAGTCGGGGAGATGAAACGGGCTCTTGGTTTGGAGCACCGAGCTGGATAGCCTTAGAAAAAGAAGAAGATATACTTACTTTTCAGAGAAGATATACTTACTTGGCCGATGCAGTATATCTTCTCTGAAAAGTAAGTAGTATTGCGTTTGTCTTGCAGATGCTGCATCCTATCGCTTGACTCAGTAAAGTTCCCGCCGGTAGAAGCGCATGAGGAAGTCGATGTCATGGCGTTTCTGCTCGTGGGTGCTGAACTGAGAGAGCACCTGGTCTTCGTAGATGTCGGGCAGGAAGTCGTGTTCCAGCAGGTAGTTCACGGCATGTGTGGTCACGGCCTCGGCGTTCCATAGAAAGTCAAAGGCGTACTTGCGTGCCTCATTCTTGTCGTAGTACGGGTTGTCGGGATCTGCTATGGAAGAAGAGAATCCAAAGAAAAATTGCAGGCAATTCTTGGCTTCGTTGGTGTCGATGAATAGGGTGGGCCGGTCATTCTCATTCTCGGTGACAAAACCAAGCAAATGGCGCGGAACCTGAAGCTTCTGTTCCAGGAAATCCTTCATCTGGTTCAGGTCGGCAAAGTAGGCTATCCGCTGTCCGCCTGTCCGCTTCAGCATCTCTTGGGCCGTGAGGGTCATTGTGCCGGGCTTTATGTAATCCGGGTCCTTCTTACACCAGTCCTCCCATTCCTTCTCTATACCATCTAATGACAGAATCATGCCGTTCAGGTGCCATTCACCTTGGTAATGCACAAACGATGAGGCCATGATGCCTTTGATACTCTCCAATTGTTTCTCGTCCAGGTTCAGCTCTTGGGCGTTTATCTCTATCTGCCTGCCATTGGTGCATGTCAGTATCAGCCGTTTGTTGTCGGGCGTTTCCGCCTTTGATGTGAGAGATTCGGATGGCACATGGTTTACCTTATATGTCCCCGCATCAATCACCTCTATCCCCGCTACTTCGGCAGCCTCCTGTTCCATGCCTTTCGTACGCATGAGGGCAGCGAGGTAGTCTTTGGCATAGCACGCGAGCGGACCGACCTTGTATTTGAATATGCAGGTGGTAAAGGCAACGTAGTAGGCCATGCTGTCTGATATGGGCATGCCATTGTCTTGGGCAGATATTCGGCTTAATGAGCCAAAGTATCTGGAAATCAAAGTGTCGTTTTTCTCTCCTGCGATGAGATAGCAGTCCTTGTACAGCCACTTCAGCGTGTGCCGCAATTCATTAAAGTCCGTTATGCTTTTGTCCAGCATAGAATCTATATCATCAGCCAGCTCCTCGTTGATAGGGGCATCCTCAAAGACATCACAGAGTATATAGTGTGCCAGGTGTGCCATTTCGTTAATAGCAGGAAATTCGGCGAACACGAGGTCGTCGGTGATGTCACTTACTATGTTCCATATCATGTGACGGATGGCATTCATGCTCGGTTCGTCGTGATAATATTCTTCATCTCGATGGTAAAGAGGTACAGGATGTCCGTACAATCCCTGACACATGTCGGAGTATGCGTGCCACACGCCGCAGTCGCTGACAATATCTTCCATATAGTTGGTCAGTTTGATGGCCGAGCGGCGTGTGATGTCATGTCCCCTTCTGTCAAGGTCTTCTCCCAAAATGCTGAAGGCTTTTAGCAGCCGGTTTGCCAGCTTCTGGTAGTACGCGTCAGTTTGGTAGGCCCTGTTGCCCGGATGCCATTGCTTGATTTCCCTGAGTACAATCTTTTTTTGTTTCATGAGCTTCGTTTGTGTTAGTTGAAGATGCAGCTGGCAAGCCGCTGCGGGTATGTTGTGGAGGTTTGTTGTTGGAAGGACAGGTACGTGTCACAGCACAGTTCTCAGCAGCTGCCTGCGCTGCTTGTAGTCAGGCAGGTAATGGTTCATCAGGGCGTGGAAGCGTGCGTTGTGTGAGGGTTCCTTCAGGTGGCAGAGCTCGTGGACGACAACGTATTCCAGACATTCCTGCGGGTAGTAAGCCAGGCGGACGTTCAGGCGGATGAAGCGTTCGGCCGGTTTGCAGGTGCCCCAGCGCGTCTTGACGTTGAAGGGCATCCAGCTGACGGGAGCGTGCGCTTCGTCCATGCGCTGCTGCCAGAGAGCCAGCAGGCGTTCCGCCTCCTCCGAGAAGCGGCGCAGCATCCATTGCTCTACCAGCTTTCTGCGCTGTGGCGGAAGCAGGTTGGCTCCGCCAGCCAGACAGAGACGGTCGGCTTCGGTGTAGACGCCGATCGGCCTGCTGCCTGCCGATGCGGTGAACTGCAGCGTGTAGTGCGTGCCGAACAGACAGAACGCTTCGCCCTCCTCGAAGGCGTGCGCTTGCCGCTTTTGCAGTTCGGCATACTGCCTGCGCTTGGAGGCGGTAGTCTGGTGCAGCCAGTCGCGGTTCTTCTCCAGGAACTGGATGACCTTGTCGTGGCTGATGCCGAAGGGGATGCTCATGGACACACTGCCATCGGGCTTCACCTTCAGCCGCAGGGTACGTATGGGCTTGTAGACCGCGTTGATTTCGATGTCGTCAAAAATCATAGAAGGAGCTTTTGCTGCGGTTGGGAGGTGCGGGCGGGGCGGTCGCTTTGTCCGCACGACGAGCCAGCGCATAAAACGGAGAAGCAGAGACCTGACTACCACTTCACGTCGACTGCTGCGGGGTACAGCCGCCGGGGGTCACCGAAGGCCATAGCCGAGTTGATCAGGTTGGCCACCGACAGGGTCGCCCGTTTCTTGCAGACCGTCTTGCCGTTCACCGTTACGGTAACGGGGCGCTTCAGGTCGACCAGATGCTCGTTGAGGAAGAGGGTGAAATGTCCGTGTGGGGCGGGAGAGTAGCTGCGCTCAAATTGCAGCTCAATGCCATACACAGGGTCGCGGTGGGTACAGGTGTAGGTGACGTTTTCGACAGTAATGTTGATGTTGTTGTCATCGGTGTCGAAGTCGTAGCGGGTGCGCAGCACCGAGTCAGGACGCTGGTGGACGAGCAGGTTGTAGAAGCCCGTGCGGTGGCGGCCGTCCATCTCAAAATCCTCCCAGATGAAATGCTTGGGCCATGGGTTGCGCACGAAGTGCAGCAGCCAGGGCGTGGTGGGCGAGTAGTCTATGTGGTGGCCTTTCCCCTCGATAAGCTTCACGCGGTGGCGGTATACGGCAGGATGCAGTTCTTCCAGGCTGTCGAGTGCTTCGGCGGTGCAGTGAGTGAGCAGGTTGCGGTAGAAGCCTCGGTCATCGGCTCCCGTGAGCAGGCTGAATCCGATGTGCCCCACATTTTCGACAGGTGCATTCTTCAGCGGTTCGCCGCCTGCCATGGGACCGGCACCGGCCAGATAGTCCGCATAGAAAGAGGCTATGCGCTGAGAGCCGTAGCCGCCTTCAGAGATGCCGAACACGTACACGCGGTCGGGGTCAACGTCGGGGCGCATCAGAGCCTGCTGCAACAGTTGCTCCCAGGCGTACTGCTTGCTGCGCTGCCACCAGCGGTACCAGCCGCCTTCGTTGGGTATCTGGGGGATGAAGTAGAGCGAGGGCGCATCGTCAAAGCGTTGGGCCAGCAGCAGGCCGGTCTGCCATTCGCTGGCTTTGGGTCCGGAGCCGTGCAGATAGAGAAACAGCGGATAGCCGCCTTCAGGCTGTTGTCCTTTGCTTCCGAAATAGAACGGCATGACAGCTTGCGGCTCCAGTTCTTCAGGCAGTTTCCAGTGGTGGGGCTGTGCGTTGTTCAGGCTGTCGGGCTGTGGCAGCAGGCAAGATGCCTGCGCTTCCGGTTGGTGGGCTTGGCACCAGGCTTGCCACACCATGGTGCGCTGCCCGTCGAGCTTCTTGAGCGGAAAAGGGCGGCCGGGGTTGGCCGGGTTCTGCCCTTGTAGGGATTGGACGAAATAGTGCGTTACCTCATCGGGCGACTGGGCGCAGACAACCAGCGGAAGCAGTGCGAGGATAAGAAGTCGGTTCATAGGGAATGGGAGTTTGGCTCAGTGGGAAGGTCTGAATGTTGATGGGGATTGTCCTAACTGTGCTTGATGGTAACCTGTTTCATGCTTAAACTATCAGCTATCAACTATCAACTATAAACTTTAAACTAAAAGCTATCAACTGTCAGCTATCAACTCTCCACCACAACCGCATCCTGCATCATGGTCAGGTCGTCGGCCGACAGTCCGGCATCGAGCAGCAGGGAGGCATCTTCTTTCAGGAAGTCAGCGTTGCCAGTCTCCTTCACCACTTGCCTGTACAGCTCGAAGGCTTCAGTCGGTCGGCCTTGTAGCCAGGCGGCGTGTGCGGCATTCAGACGGTCGGTGGCTGTGGGCGAGGCAGCCAACACCTTGGCGTAGTACTGGCCCGCTTGTTCGTATTTGCCGGTGAGCAGCGAACACCAGGCCAGCGCACGGTCCGAGTTTCCCGTGTCGGGAGCCAGGTAGTTGGCCTTGAAGAGGAACTTGAAGGCGTTATCGTACTGCTTCAGGTGAATGAGACATTCTGCTTGGCGCAGAGAGATGTCGGCATCTTCAGGGCTGATGTCAGCCAGTTCGTTGTAGTAGTTGAGAGCCTGTGCGTAGTCGGCCTTGTTGCGGTGGAGCGTGGCCAGCCGGCGCAGAGTCCAGGCAGAGTGAGGTTTCAGACTGTCAACTGTGAGATATGCCTGCAGGGCCAGGTCGTGTCGGTTACACTGTTCGGCACAGTAGCCCAGCTTTTGCAGCTGTCCGGCTGTGCGCTGGCTGTGCGGAATGCGCTGGTAGAGGTCGAGGGCCAGGGCGTACGACTTGTTCTTGAACGAAAAGTCAGCCATGCGTGCCATGAAGTCAGGCTCTCGCAGCAGCACGTCGAAGGGGGCATAGTCGGCCAGGAAGAGGTTCTGCTTGAAGGGGTTGGCAAATGCCTCACGGTGAATAAACAGGTGGCAGAAGCGGTAGAGCCCATGCACATAACTACGCAAGGTTTGCTTGAAGTCAGCCTCTTTAAGCGGCTGATTCTGAATGAGTTCGCTCCATGCGCTTTCGTCGGTTTGCGGCATCATCTGCGACAGCTTGCCGCCTTCCTTCTCGTTTTGCACCATGGGGCCAATCAGACAGAAGGCATACTTGTCGGTGTCACACAGGCCCACGCCGCCGAGCAGCATCTTGACCATGGGGTTGGAGCGGGACACGTCGGGTATGTCAGGGTGTTGGAGCGTGAAGGGCCAGAACCAGTTGCAGGGCTGGTTGAAGAAGGGGAAACGCTGCCGGATCATCTTGAACGAGGCCAGATACATGTCGGCCCCGCGCTCTTGGAGGTTGATGAACTCCTGCATGAAGTCGGCCAGCTTGGAGGGTGTGCCGTCCTTTTCCCATTCGGGGTTCAGGTCGATTTCGCTGAGCTTGTCCTTGACGGCTTCCAGTCCGATGTTCCGGTTCAGCCGCAGCTCCTTCACCTTTTTCATCACTTCGGGCATGATTTCCTTCACCAGTCCGCGTTCGATGCGCTGCGTTTCGAGCGAGAGCAGCAGTTGGGCTTGCAGCATTTCCATTTCGCAACCCAGGCCCGGCACATCGAGCAGCAGCTGCAGCCGGGCAGTCTCTTCAGGATAGCGGGCGATGTGTGCGTTATGGAACAGGTGGACAGCCACCAGACCCACCAGGGCACGCACCCGCAGCTGGATGTCGGCACTCAGGCAGGTGTCGAGCAGCAGGCGGTATTTGGCCACATCGAAGAACTGCATGGCACTCAGCGTGAGGGCACTCACGGCCAGACACTGCCGCGTGTGTGTATCGGGCGAGGTTGTCGCAGTGGCCAGAAAGTCGCTCAGTGTACGTTCGTCAGCAGCCTGACAGGGCGGCATGGTCCACAGCCAGTCGAACAGGTCGCGTGGCGGAGTGCCGCTACGGAGCAGCTCGCTGACAGGGCAGTCAGCCCCTTTAAGCGAGAGCAGCGTGCGCCGGGTGGAGGTGTAGAAGGAGTTCTCCTCTGTGAGCAGTCCCAGACGTGCCAGCTTGAAGCACCATTCGTGGGCGTTCCGCACAAAGAGGCGGTACATGCGTTGCCGCTCGGGGTCGTCGGCTCCTCGCCTGAAGTAGTCCAGCATCATGCGGTAGTTGTTGGCCAGAGCCTCCAGCGCGTCGGCTTCGGTTCCGGCTTTGAGCAGCACGGCCATGCCGTGGAGTGCGTCGAGGGCATTCAGCAGGTGTCCGTCGGAAAGTGCCTTCCGGGCATCGGCCAGCAGGTATTTGTGGGTAGAAGTCTGTGGCATGGTAGAGAGAGGGCACGCGGTTAGTTGAATTTCACTGTGTCGGCTACCTCTTTGGGCAGTCCGTAGTCGTTTTGCAGAATGAGCGAATAGGCAGCAGCCCCTTTCTTCGCGATAGAGTCGAGTGCCATTTTACGGCCCTTCTCGAGCAGTTCCAGCTGGCGTTTCCCCGCTTCGGATTGTGCCAGTTGTGCCTTCACCACCAGGCAGCCGCGCTCTCCGGCCTCCTTTTCGGTGTAGAGCGTGCGACACCCCTGTGCGGTGGCCATCGAGGTGTAGGGCCAGGGCAGCACGGCTCCGTCGACCTGTCCGGCAGCCAGCATGGAGGCGCGCAGCTTCAGGTCGTTGATTTGCGGGCGGTACACCTGTTCGGGCTTCAGCGAGCCGGTCCGCAGTGCTTCGGCCAGCACAGCCGTCGAGGCCGACTGCCGGCTGATGGCCAGTGTGCGGCCGTTCAGGTCTTTCACCTGCTTGATGCGTTGCTTGCTGTTCACCAGCAGTTGCCAGCAGCTGGAGTCTTTCAGCAGCGTATGCCATTGCGTTGCCGGTTTGCCCAGATGCTTGAGTCTTTCGTTGTCGGCCCATCCGCCGTCGGCTGTGCGCGAGAGCAGTGCGGTGTCACAGTCCATCTGAGAGCGGTAGGAGGCAATCTGCACCTTCAGTCCCAGCGAGTCGAACAGGCCCGTGCGCTGGGCGTAGTAGAGTGGCAGGCAGTCGCGGTTGGGCACCAGGGCCAGGTGGAGGGCCGTGGAGTCGTAGCGTTCGTTGCCGAAGTTCATCGGCACGGCCGGTGTCTCCTGTTTCTGGCAGGCAAGGAGGCAGAAGAGGGAGACCCAGGCGAGGCACAGTGTCGTTTTGGAGAGAGTCATGCGTGAAGGGGGATTCTTAGACCCGTAATATAGACCTAAAAGAAGGCCCGCGAAACCGCCAAGGCAGGTCGCGGGCTTTTAGGGTTTAAGCAATTAGTAAGAAGGGTATCAGCCCTTGATGGCTGCAATGCCCGGCAGGATTTTGCCTTCGATGGCTTCGAGCAGTGCGCCGCCGCCAGTCGAGATGTAGGACACCTGGTCAGCCATGCCAAACTTGTTGATGCAGGCTACCGAGTCGCCGCCACCGATGAGCGAGAAGGCACCGTCGGCAGTAGCCTTGGCAATGGCTTCGGCAATGGCGCGCGAGCCGCCAGTGAAGTTGTCAAACTCGAATACGCCGGCAGGACCGTTCCACAGAATCGTCTTGGAACCTTCGATAGCCTTGGCGAAGAGCTCGCGGGTGGCAGGTCCGGCATCGAGACCTTCCCAGCCTTCGGGAATTGCGCCGGCAGGCACAACCTGCGTGTTGGCATCGTTAGAGAAAGAGTCGGCGGCCACACAGTCGGTGCCCAGCACGAGGTTCACACCCTTGGCCTTGGCCTGTTCGATGATGCTGAGAGCCAGGTCGAGCTTGTCGTCTTCACAAATCGACACGCCAATCTGGCCGCCGCGGGCCTTGGCAAAGGTGTAGGTCATACCGCCACAGAGAATGAGGTTGTCCACCTTGTCCATAAGGTTCTCGATGATGCCGATCTTGGTCGACACCTTCGAACCGCCCATGATGGCCGTGAAGGGACGCTTGATGTTGTTGAGCACGTTGTCGACGGCCTGCACTTCCTTCTCCATGAGGTAGCCCAGCATCTTGTGGTCAGCATCGAAGCTGTCGGCGATGACAGCGGTCGAGGCGTGCTTGCGGTGGGCCGTGCCGAAGGCATCATTGATGTAGATGTCGGCGTAGGAGGCGAGCGTCTTGGCAAATTCCTTCTGGCTCTCCTTCATGGCCTTCTTGGCATCGGCATAGGCAGGGTCTTCCTTGTCAATGCCTACGGGCTTGCCTTCCTCTTCGGGATAGAAGCGGAGGTTCTCGAGCAGCAGCACTTCGCCGGCTTTCAGTGCGGCAGCGGCGTCAGCAGCCTTGGCACAGTCGGGGGCGAACTGAACCTGCACGCCGAGGTGTGCGCTTACGGCGTCGACAATCTGGCTGAGCGAGAACTTGGGGTTCACCTTGCCTTTGGGCTTGCCCATGTGGCTCATGATGATGAGCGCACCGCCGTCGGCCAACACCTTCTTCAAGGTGGGCAGGGCACCGCGGATGCGGGTGTCGTCGGTAATCTTTCCGTTTTCGTCCAGGGGTACATTGAAGTCAACACGGACAATCACCTTTTTGCCCGCAAAGTCGCAAGTTTCAATAGTCATAGCTTTCTTTAATCTGTTATGTTGAAAAAAAGATAGGTTCGGTGCAGCTTGGCTTGTCGCGCTCTACGCCTTCGGGCGTGGGCGGACGGTTCGCACAAGTACGCTGGCAAAAGTACGAAAAACATCATGAGAAACACAAATTTCGCACAAAGTTTTTCTGTGGCGGCCTCAAACAGCCGTTTTTCACCGGCTTAGCCGTGGAGGGGAGCAGCCTTGGGAGGGTGGGGCGGCTGGTGAGAGGGCGGGCAGCCTTGGGAGGGTGGGGCGACTGGTGGGAGGGTGGGGGCCGCGGGACCAAATCCCGCGGAACGGTGGTCTGAGGGTCCTGTTATATATAGGTGGCGCGCTGAAGTCTGGGGGCTTTCCTGCCTGCCGAGTGTTTCACAACCTTATAGAAAGGTAGGCTGCGGCTCGGTAGTGCAAAATGAAAAACTTTCAGCTTTTCTTTTGCATTACGCTCGCCACTACCTTTGGATAAGGTAGGCTGCGGCTCGGTAGTGCAAAATGAAAAACTTTCAGCTTTTCTTTTGCACTACGCTCGCCTTGCACTACCTTTGCAGCCATATCGCCCACTAACCACTCGACCATGACCACCCCTTTGAGCTTCTGCATGATAGGTGCCGGCAACGTGGCCAGCCACCTGGCTCCCGCGCTGCGGCAAAGCGGCTTGACCCCCTTGGCGGTGTACAGTCGTTCGCTGGGCCATGCCCGTGAATTGGCCGATCGTTTGGACGGCGCGCAGGCTGCTGACCAGCTTGGCGACCTGCCCCGGGCCGACCTCTATGTGTGCTGCGTGCGTGATGATGCGCTGCCCCAATTGGCTGCGCAGATGAAGACACTGGGTTTTCCTTCCGATGCGCTGTATGTTCACACGGCGGGCTGCGTGAGTCTGAATGTGCTGAGTGAGCACTTCGGGCGTGCGGCCGTGCTCTATCCGTTGCAGACCTTCAGCAAGGAAGTCAGCGTGTACTGGCGCGAAATCCCGCTGTTTGTCGAGGCCTCGGATGCCGGGACCCTGCAGGTTGTGCAGCAGCTGGCCGAACAGCTGTCAGACAGCGTGCAGCAGCTGTCGGGCCGGGTGCGCGAGGCGTTGCATGTAGCCGCAGTGTTCGCCTGCAACTTTCCGAACCATTGCTATTCGCTGGCCTACAGCCTGCTTCAGGAAGCGGGCGTCAATCCCGTCTGTCTGAATCCACTGGTCCGGCAAACGGCCCGCAAGCTGGAGACCGTGCCTCCGCAGCAGGGACAGACAGGGCCGGCAGTGCGCGGCGACAGGCAGGTGATGCAACGACACTTTGAGGCACTGGCAATACACAAGGAATGGCAGCAAATATATCGGGTGATGAGCCAGAGCATAGCGGCCATGGCCCGCAAACCCCTATACCATTTTGACATGATAAACTACGACCTGAAGAAAATACGTGCCCTGGCCTTCGATGTGGACGGCGTGTTGAGCACCAACTGCGTGCTGCTGATGCCAGGTGCCGAAGGAGGCCCGTTGCGCACAGCCAACATCAAGGACGGATATGCCATGCAACTGGCCGTGAAATGCGGGTTGCAGCTCGCCATCATTACCGGCGGGCGCAGCGAAGCCGTACGCACGCGCTACGAGGCGTTGGGTGTACAGTCCGTGTACATGGGAGCTGCCGTGAAGCTGCAGGTGCTGCACGAATGGATGCAGCGTGAACAGTTGCAGGCCGACGAGGTGCTCTATATGGGCGACGACATACCCGACTACGAAGTGATGCAGGCTGTGGGGTGCCCGTGCTGTCCGGCCGATGCGGCCGAGGAAATCAAGGCCGTTTCCTGTTATGTGAGTCCGCGTGCCGGCGGTGAAGGCTGCGTGCGCGACGTGCTGGAGCAGGTGCTTCGCGCCCAAGGCCGGTGGATGGCCAGTGCCGAGGCATTCGGCTGGTAACCGGCATCATCCGGGAGCAGACCGTGAAACATGTATCATCAACCTTTATTCAACATACCCTTATGCTCGACAATCTGAAGAACTATAAGATAGTGCTGGCCAGCAACTCGCCCCGCCGCAAGGAGCTGTTGCAGCGTCTGGGCGTGCCCTTCAAGGTGCGCACGTTGTTTGGCATTGACGAACACTATCCCGAAACCTTGCGCGGTGAGGACATCGTGCGTTACATTTCGCGGGTGAAGGCACAGGCCTATCGTTCCTCGATGGCTCCCGACGAACTGCTCATTACGGCCGACACGATAGTGTGTCTGGGCGGACAGGTGATGGGCAAGCCCAAGGATGCCGAAGCAGCCCGCGATATGCTGCGCCAATTGTCGGGCCAGACCCATCAGGTGATAACGGGCGTGACCATCGTGACGCAGAAGCGCACCGAGGACTTCGCCGTGACCACACAGGTCACCTTCGCCGAACTGAGCGACGAGGAGATAGCGTACTACGTGGACAACTACATCCCGTTTGACAAGGCAGGAGCCTACGGCATCCAGGAGTGGATAGGCATGGTGGCCGTCGAGGGTATCAAGGGAAGCTACTTCAACGTGGTCGGCCTGCCCATCCAGCGGCTCTACCAGCGGCTCAAGACCTTTTGAGCCCCCTTGCTGAAGGCTGAGGCGGGATGCTTCGGGCCGTCTCATTCAGGTCAGGCAACACACGCTTGCCGTCTGTCCTGCATGTACTCAGCACTTCGCATGCGAGCCTTCCGCATGATCCCCGCCACCCAAGACTTTCCTACAGACAATACTAATACACAAAAAGAACGAATACGATGCAGAAATGGATGTTCCCCCTGCTGTGCCTGTTGCTGACGGCTTGCAGCGAAGATTCAGACAACGAAAAGTACGCCTCGCGTCCGCCGGTGTTTGCCGACATTGTGTGTACACCGTTAGCCGAAGGCGAAACGCAGATACGTGCCGGACAGAGCTTTGTCGTAACCGCCCAGCAGGAGCGCAAGGGCCACCTGCTGAACAAGTCGACCTATCAGTGGAGCGAGGTGTCGGGCCAGCTCTCCCACAAGTATGTCACTTCGGTCATCTACGACAACCAGCCGGCGAATCCGACCGACACCATCAAGGCCCCAACAGCCGGCAGCTACAAGCTGACCTTCAAGGCGCGTTACAACGCCTCGGGCAACACGAGCTGGTGGGCGCAGCAGTACGGCAGTAGCTTCCAGACATCGCTGGCTGACAATAGCGGACGCGCCACCTACACCACGGGCGGCCTGTTCTATTTCGATGTGACGGTCGAAAAGACCATTACCGTCTTGCCCTGACCCCGCAGGGTAGGAGCCTGTAGCAGTTCTCCATCACAGAAACAGACAGTCAGTCCAAGCGCACGCAGCCATCCGGTTGCGTGCGCTTGTGCTGTCTGAGAGCAAGTCCCGTATGCTTTCAGCCCGTCGCCGAGGTCCAAAAACGGCAAGGAGTGACAAAAAAGTGGCAGAGTCGTTTGCTGCATTCAACCAAACGCCCTATTTTTGCAGGGAATAGGTGAGAAGCCCCCTCGTGGCGAACCCCTAAGCTGTACTCATTATGAAACATTGTATACTGCGAAGTCTTTTTGTTGCATGGCTTGCACTGCCGGCAGCTGCCTTTGCTGCTCCCGAACAGCCTGCTGAGCTGGCCGCTTCAGTCCAGACAGAAACTGTGACAGAAGTGTCGCTGCAGGTGAAAGGCAGAAGTGTGCAAGTGGTAGGAGCAATGAACGGCACGCTCGAAGTGTTTGACATTACGGGCAAGTGTGTCTGCTCCGTGCGCATTGACAGCAACGATAAAACCGTGGCGTTGAACCTGCGCAAGGGCTGGTACATCCTGCGTGTCGAGAAGGACAAGGAGAAGGTCATCCGCAAGGTGCTCCTGCCTTGACCGTTTGAAACAGTGCGCAGCCTGTGAGCCGTTTGCCCTACACACTCGAACAATTGCGTAACCCCGAAACCCGCTATGAGGCTTTCGGGGCTATGGTGCGTCAGCTCACTCCACAGCTTTATGGCCAGATACGCCGCATTGTGCAGTATCACGACGATGCCGACGACGTGTTGCAGAACACCTGGCTGAAAGCCTGGCAGAACCTTGACAGTTTCAGGGGAGACTGCCTGCTCACCACCTGGCTCTACCGCATAGCTCTCAACGAGAGCCTGTCCTTCCTGCAAAAGCAGCATCCGGCCGACAGCCTCGACAACGAAGAAGGCGAGGCCGGGCGCACCTTGGAGAGCGACCCCTACTTCGACGGTGACGAAATTGAACTGCTGTTGCAAAAGGCCATAGCCACACTGCCCGACAAGCAGCGCATCGTGTTCAACCTGCGATACTTCGAAGAGATGAAATACGAGCACATGAGCCGTCTGCTCGACACCAGCGAGGGTGCCCTGAAGGCCTCCTATCATTTAGCCGTCAAGAAAATCGAACAGTTTTTCCGCGAAGCCGATTAAACCTTTCGGCCGTTAGTCAGTCAAACCGACAAATACACCTTATTATATACATAAGACGATGACACGAACATTCAATCTCAGCCAGCCAGCCCCGAAGCACGATCCCTTCAAGGTGCCCGAAGGCTATTTCGAGACGTTTGCCGACCGCATGATGGCACGCATAGCCCTGGCTGCGCCTGCGGCTCCCGTATCCGGTTGGCTGCGATGGCTGCCGCTGTCGGGCGCAGCCTGTGTGGCTGCCCTCTCCCTGCTCTTTGTCGAGGTGGCTGCCGTGCAGGGCGGTTCGTTGGGCGAGACATCGGCCTGGACCGAAGAATCGTCGGGCACGTCCTACGAAGAGCAGGCTTACGACTATATGATGATGGCTAACGCAAACATACTGACAGACTATGAAACCGACTATTGACATCTTGAGACACCCCAAAGCCTCGTGGCTCGCCCTGTGGCTGTGTGTGGCCACATGGATGTTCGCAGCCGACTGCGTGGCACAGCGCGAACACCAGCCCAAAGGAGGCCCGCGTTCTGAAATGCCCTCGCCCAATCCCGAAGGCAAGAAAGGCCCGCGGCATTTCCAGCCCGAAAAGTTCAAGCAGGAGCTGCAGGCCTACATTACCCGTGAGGCCAAGCTGACCGAGGCCGAAGCACGCAAGTTCTTCCCCGTGTTCTTCGAAATGAAGGAGAAGCTGCGCAATCTGGAACGGCAAAAGGGCAGGTCGCTGCACACGGTCACATCGGAGCGTGCCACCGAGGCCGACTGCCAGCGCGTCGTCGAGCAGCAAAAGAACCTGACCCTGAAGATGGCCCGCATGGAAAACGACTACCACAGCCGCCTTTGCAGTATGGTCGGTGCCCGCAAGTTCGTGCGCGTACTGGAGGCAGACCGCAGGTTCGGCCGAAAAATGTTCAAGAAGATGACCGACAAGCCAGCCGACCGTTAGCCGCTGGAGCGTTGGGGCGGTTGTTCCGCTTCCCGACTCCTCACCATCCAGTTTGTGTAGAATCCCAGTCCTCCGAAACTTCCGTCCCTCTCAGCCTTTTGCCTATGGACACCGACAATCCGGCCATTGATCTGGCCCGACGCATCATAGAGACCACCCACACCCATTTGTTTCTGACAGGAAAAGCCGGCACAGGAAAGACCACCTTCCTGCGTCGGCTTCGGAGCGATTCCCCCAAGCGCATGGTGGTGCTGGCTCCTACAGGCATCGCCGCCATCAATGCGGGCGGCATCACCATCCACTCCTTCTTCCAGCTGCCCTTTTCCCCTTTTGTGCCCGGTGCGGGCTATGAAAATTCCAAGGCATTCTCCATGCGCGGTGCCAAACTGAAGATCATCCAGAGCATCGACCTGCTCGTCATCGACGAAATCAGTATGGTGCGGGCCGACCTGCTCGATGCGGTCGATGCGGCACTGCGCCGCTTCCGCCGCAACAGCCAGCCCTTTGGCGGCGTGCAGCTGCTGCTCATCGGCGACCTCCAGCAGTTGGCTCCCGTGGCACGCGACGAAGAGTGGCGTATGCTTTCGGCCTACTACGAAACACCCTATTTCTTCAGCAGCCATGCCCTGAAGAAGACGCCGTACGTCACAGTCGAGTTGGAAAAAGTATACCGCCAGCAGGATTCCGGTTTTCTCGACCTGCTCAACAGCATCCGCGAGGGCCATCCGTCGCAGGCAGTGCTCAATGCGCTCAACAGCCGCTATGTGCCTGACTACCGGCCAACCAAGGAGGAGGGCTGCATCCGCCTCATGACACACAACGCCCAGGCCAACCGCATCAATGCCGAAGAACTGGAACGCCTGAAGGGCAAGGCCTACACCTATCAGGCCGTAGTGACAGGCAAGTTTCCCGAGTATTCCTATCCTACCGAGGCGGCCCTCACTTTGAAGCAGGGAGCACAAGTCATGTTCGTGAAGAACGATGCCGAAAAGCGCTATTTCAACGGCATGATTGGCGAGGTGGTGAGCATCGGTGAGCGCGGCTTCTCCGTGCGGCCGAACGAGTCCCCCCGGCAGGTCATTGAGGTCACCCCTGAAGTGTGGACCAATGCCCGCTACGACCTGGACAAGGAAAGCATGGAAATCACCGAAGTCGTCGACGGCACCTTCGAGCAGTTCCCCGTGCGTCTGGCCTGGGCCATCACCATCCACAAAAGCCAGGGCTTGACCTTCGACCGTGTGTATATCGATGCCTCGGCAGCCTTTGCCCACGGACAGACTTATGTGGCCTTGAGCCGTTGCCGCACCCTGGAGGGCATTGTGCTGGGTGCGCCCATTCCGCCTTCGGCCGTCATTGCCGACCGCTACATAGACCAGTTCACTGCCCAGATACGGCGCGACAAGGTCGATGAAGCGGCCATCCGACAGCAACAGTCGGCCTATACGCAGCATCTGCTGGCCGAACTCTTCAGCTTCGACAAGGAGCGCATAGCCTTTGCCGCTGTGGTCAGGGTGTTCGACGAGTCGCTCGCGGCAGTCTACCCCAGCACCGTGAAGAGTCTGGGCGCAGCTTTGCGCAGCTTCGACCTCGACGTGATGGGAGTGGCCGGACGTTTCCATGCCCAGTATACTGTCCTGGCGCAGCAGGATTCCTGCATGCAGGACAGTGACCAGCCCTCCCAGTTGCAGGAGCGCATTGCCAAGGGCGCAGCCTATTTCGTCCAGAAACTGCAGGAGGCATGGCGGCAGGCCCGGCTGGGCAGGGTAGAGGTCGACAACGCCGCAGTGCGCAAACGGCTGGAAGCGGCCTTCGACGAGATGGAGCGCGCGGTGCAGCTCCACATCAGCTTGTTACAGACAATGGGCGAACAGGGCTTCAGCGCATCGCTCTATCTGAACACGAGGGCCAAGCTGTTCCTCAGTCAGGAGCAGGAATCCGAGGGCGGCGGCAAGGACCGTATGCGCCGTGCGGCCAAGACGGCCCAAAAGTCCGCCAAGGCGAAACAGCCGGCCAAGCTTGCCATACCACTTGAGGTGAAGAACCCCGTGCTCTACTACCGCCTGCAGCAGTGGCGCAGCCGGCTGGCCGAGGAGCGCGACGTGCCGGCTTATACCATTCTCCACAACAAGGTGCTCATGGCACTGTGCAACTATGTGCCGACGAGTGCTGAAGAAATGCTCCGCATCCCCTCCTTCGGGCAGCGTGCCTTGCAGCAGTACGGGGCCGACTTGCTGAAGCTCATGGACGACTACCGTACAGAGGCAGCCCAGGGAAAGGTCAGACCGTTAGAGGTCGTTTCGACCGAAAACATGGAGGTCGTACAGCGCCGGACAGACGAAACGACCTTCGAAGCCAGCCTGCGCCTGTTCCGCGAAGGCAACTCTCCGGCCGAGATAGCCGCCAAGCGCGGCTACAGCGAGTCGACCATCTTCAGCCACTTGGCCCGCTTCGTAGAGTCGGGCGAGCTTTCGGTGTCCGACCTGGTCAGCGAAGCCCATCAGGAGCGCATCCGCCAATGGCTGTCGAACCATCAGGATGCGGCCGGCATGTCACTGACAGATATTCGCCGTGAGGTGGGCGAAGACATTCCCTACGGCGAAATCCGGTTGGTGCTCAACCGGAGCCAGAAGTAACCGGCAACCAAGCCGTCACCCAATCGGGGGCGCAGACACCACCATCGGTTTCTGTGCCCCCGACTCTTGTTCTCGCCAAGGGGCAGCAGCCTTCCATGCCCCCCCCCCGGCATTTGTCTGCTTAGAGGGCAATTAGGCCAAACAGGTTGATAGGTTCATGACATAGTCCTAAAACTGATTTGATTCAGCCTATATATATACGCATGTTTTACCCTCGTAAAAATCGTTCAACCCTTCAGCTAACCCTTCATTCTTGTTGAAAATCAGAAGGAAAATGGCTGAAGGGTTTTGTTTTCAAACCCTTCAGGAAGTTTCAGCCTGACTGACAGCCTTCGGCATCCACGCTCTTTTCGAACCCGCTTGATTCATGGCCTGCAAGTCCAGGCTTCGGAGCAACAACCCGCCGAATCGTCACGTCTGGCCCAGCCTCCGTTTAGACACTGTTCTTGTCTGGGCCAATCCTTGTGAAGAGATTTTGTTCAGCCCTATTGTCTTCAAGCGTTCAAGGCGCTGGGAGAGCAGGCATCCTGCCTGCTCTTTTCGTTGAAGCAGGCAGGATGCCTGC
>CAMBOH010000018.1 GCA_945869305.1 uncultured bacterium | reverse complement strand
ACTACTCCTGCTGGCAATGAAGTACTACTCCTGCTGGCAATGAAGTACTACTCCTTCGGCTGAGTACGTTTTTTTTGCAGGTCGGCTGTAACGTTTGCTGTGCCCGGGTGTATCCTTTGTTCCCGGCGGCGAAGCCTACATGGACAAGGACGGGCCGCAGCAGGTGGTGAGAAAGGCCGACCAGCTCTCCGAACAGCTGGAGCCGCCGAACTTCGGCATCCTGCTGGGAGAGCAGGCATCCTGCCTGCTGTTTCATGAAGACCGAACTGCATCCGTGGCTAACGCCGATGGGGCACAGGCCGTGGCATTGCCCACGGCCGACACGGTGTATGTTTGTCGCGAGCTCCCCAGCAGCAGAAGAAGGATGTAGCGCATGAGGAGGAACAGGAGATGCTTCGCGAAGTTCCCGCACAGCCAGACAAGGTGGATTGGGAGGAAACTTTCAATGTGGCGAGCTTGGCGGTAAGATAAGAAGCCCTTTGGAGGCATTCCTTTGGGGGAATAAATTATGAGGGGGAGGTTATGAGGTTATAATATTACTATTGGAGCGGACGAGAACCTCGCCACTCAATGAGTGACTTTATAACCTCATAACCTCCCCCCCCTCATAACCTGTCCCAGCTACTATTATAGGTTATGAGGTTATAAAGTCACCATTGGAGCGGACGTGTAATCCGTCGCTCTGTGAGTGACTTTATAACCTCATAACCTTATCTCTCATAACCCAAAAAGGGAACGCCCCAAGGGGTCTATCTTACGACCACCTTGCGGGTGATGCTGCCGGCCAGTGTGTTCACGTGGAGCACGTAGACACCCGGAGCGAAGCGGTTGAGGTCTACGGTGTGTTCCTGTCCGCGGCGGGGCGCGTCGATGCGGTTGCTGTAGACCAGCTGTCCGCCGGCTGAGGCCACTTCGATCAGGGCATAGCTCTCGTCGTTGTTGAAGAGCACCTTCCAGTTGTCGGCGTTCTTCATGAACGATACGGGTGTTTCGGTGTTCATCACTTGGTTGATGCCGCTCTGGTCAGCCTTTTGCAGGGCCACCTTCAGACCTTCGTAGGCATCAATCTTGCCATAGCCGGCATTGGGGTTCCATCCGTTCTCGTCGGCACTGCCCGTCTGGCTGTCGCGGCGTGCCGTCTGCTTGAAGATGTCGAGCACGTCGTCGTAGGTGAGCTTCGGGTTGGCTTCGAGCCACAGGGCCAGTATGCCGGTCACGGCGGGCGAGGCCATCGAGGTGCCGTTCATCATGCCGTAGTAGTACTTCTTGGTGCCGGAGGTGACACTGGCGACCTGATAGGAGGCGTAGGAGGAGAACTCTCTGGAATTCTGCGAGAAGGCCGAGATGATGCAGCCGCCGGGGGCGCAGATGGCAGGCTTGAGGGCATCACTGAGCTGCGGGCCGGGACTGCTGAAGTAGCTCAGCGCGCCCGTTGCGCCGTTGGCGTTCTTCATGGAGTAGCTGGAACCGTTGATGTTGGTGAACTTGTCGCGGATGTTGTAGGAACCAACGGCCACGGCATTGGGGATAGAGGCGCCACATTCGCCCACGAGATATTCGTCGTCACCGGGCAGGGCGCGGTAGGGTGTGGCAGAGGTGACAAACTCGCAGGGTGCGTTGTCGTTGTCGAGCCAGGCGTGGAAGGCTGTTCCCGCCTTGCCCGTGATTTCGAAGAAGAAGCTGCAGCTGCTGAGGCTCGACGCGCCCACTGCTGAGGCTAGGCCTTCGAGCGAGCCTTGGATGGTGTAGTACTGGCGCTGGTTGTTGGTGTCGATGCCTTGCCATACGTATACGCTGGCTGAGTTGAGCTGGGCTTGAGTCAGCTCGTGGCGCTTGCCCATGGTGTAGACAATGAGCTGCACGTTGAAGTGTTCCTGGCCGTCGGTGGCTTCGCCCCAGATGGTGCCGTAGACGAAGTTGGAGGAGTTGTAGCTGCCGGGCTTGAACTTCAGATAGACGGGTGTGTCGTCGCTGTCTATTTCGCGGCGGGCGTGAATCTTGGTGCCGCCCTCGTTGCCCATGGCTGCCACCATGAGTCCGCCTTCGCCGCAGAGGTCGCTCATGGCGCGGTCATAGTCGGTAGAGCCGTCGTGCGGGCCGACGGTAGCGCCGAAGCTCATGTTCAGCACCCAAGGCTGGTCGTTGCTTTCGGCATAAGTCTTGATGGCCTTGGCCTGTTTCAGCACGCTGGTGGTCTGGAAGTCCGACGAGATGAGAATCAGGTCGGCCCCAGTGGCGATGCCGTGGTAGTCGGCTCCGCTGACCTTGTTGCCGGCGGCAATGTTGGCAACGTGGGTGGCGTGGCCCACATCGTCGCGGCTGTCGGTCGTGGGCATCTTGGAGGTCAGTGTGCCCGTAGAACCGCTGGCTCCGTAGCGCACCACGCGGCCAGAGAATGCGGGGTGGGCGTATTCAAAGCCTTGGTCGATGACAGCAACTATCACACCCTTGCCCGTGAAGGGCGTTTCGAGTCCCTCGCCCGCGGTGACCTTGTCGACACCCGTTTCGGGGCGCACGTCGACCATATTGGCATAGCACTGCTGCGGGGCGTTGACGAAGCGAACGTCGGAGCGTTCGGCCAGGGGCTTGATGAACGAGGCGGGGATGGTCACGGTGATGAGCCGCGGTGTGATTACTTCGGCTTCAAAGCCGTTGTCGGTAATATATTGTGCGACAGCTTCGGCATCGGACACGCTGACGTGTGCGTCGACCATCTGGTCGGGGCTGACGGTCTGTACTTGTCTTCCTGCGATTCGCTGTACGGTCTGTCCGGCCACGAGTGCATCGAACTCACCGCTCCACTTGCGCGGGCCTTGTCCCTGTGCCTGGCTGGGCGAGGCGGTAAGCAAGGCTATGCCTGCATAGAGTAGAAACTTCTTCATTGTTCGTAAAGAATGATATGGTTTGGTTTTGTTTTTATTCAGACTCAGCGCGCAAAGGTAAGGATTATCTCGGATAAACCTTGCCCGTAGCGCGCTGAGCCGCAGTCCGTTTAGAAGTTTTAAGTTTTGTGGGTCATGATGTCGAGCACTTTGCGGTCGGTCTCGTTCATGGCCTCGGCCCCGATGCCGACCAGGTTGCGTATGCTCTGGTCCACGTCGTCGTCGATGATGCCTTCGACGCTGCTCACGCAGTTGCCCTGCATGGCGAGCATGGCCGAGAGTACGGCGGTGCTCACTCCGGAGGTAAGTTTCAGGGCGCAGCTGGGCTTGGCTCCGTCACAAATCATGCCTGTGAGGTTGGCAATCATGTTCTTCACAGCGTAGCTCGTCTGTTCGTAGGTTCCGCCCATCAGGTAGGTAATGCCACAGCTGGAGCCGGTGGAGGCCACCACGCAGCCACACAGGGCCGAGAGTGTGCCCAGATTGAGCTTGATGTAGATGGCCGTGAGGTGGGAGAGCATCAGGGCACGTGTCATTTCCTCGGACGTGTTGTGGTTCTCCTTGGCAAAGACGACAACGGGATTGGTGGCGCAGATGCCTTGGTTCCCCGAGCCGGAGTTGCTCATCACGGGTATCATGGCACCGGCCATGCGGGCATCGCAGGCGCAGGAGGTGGACGAAAGGATGTGGGAGAAGATGTTGTCGCCCATGATGCCCTTTCCCAGCGGGCGTGAGAGCGCCTTGCCCAGACAGTGTCCGTAGTTTCCTTCGAGCGACTGTTGGGCGGCGGCTTCGTTGAGCCGGCGCGCCTCGTTGATGAATGCGATTTCGCTGAGCGGCATGGTGGTGGCATATTCCCACACCTTGCGCAGGGTCAGCGTGTGGCGCAGCTGTTCCATGTCGTTGGCGGGGTCAGCTTCGCCGCCCGCCGCTGTGGTGCCCGCAGCGTTGCGATCGTCGAGCAGGACCTGGCTCTCGCGCGCGATATATATATAATGAGTATGTTGCCCGGCAATGGCCACCGTGGCGGTGTGGCCTTCCTCGTCAGAGACGATGGCCTCGACATAGAGTTTGTCGGGGGCGTCGGTTTTCAGGCTGATGGCGATGTGGCTGTCGTCGGCCAGAAAAGCCTTGGCGCGCTCCACGGCTTCGGTGTTGACATCTTGGAGGCATTCCAGTTCGCGTTCGGGCCGTCCGACCAGTGCTCCCAGCGCAATGGCGATGGGGAGTCCCACCATGCCCGTGCCGGGAATGCCCACGCCCATGGCGTTCTTCAGGATGTTGGCACTCAGGTGGACTTCGATGCGTGTGGGGGTTGTGCCCAGTTCCTGTGTGGCCCGGCTCACGGCGAGGGCCACGCAGATGGGTTCGGTACAGCCGATGGCCGGCACAACCCAGTGGTGCACCAGCCGTGTGATTTGTTGTTTTTCGTGGTTAGAGAGCATGTCTTTAGCTTTGTTCGTCACGCCCCATGCGATAGGCTTTGGGCGTGCAGTCGTATTGCCGGGCAAAGGCTTTGTAGAAGGCTTGGCGGGAGGCAAAGCCCGCGAGCAGTCCGACCTCTTCGGCGGTGAGGTGCCTGTACTTTGCGGAGCGCAGCATCTTGCAGGCATCGCGCAGGCGCATCCCGTTGACCAGTGCGCAGTAGTTCCCGCCCGAGCACACCGCCACTGCCGCTGAGATGTAGCGTGTGTTGGTCTGTAGCTCTTCGGCCAGCTGCGCCGTGGTGTAGTTCGGGTCTCGGTAGAGCTTTTCGCGCGTGAGCTTCTGGAGGATGCGTATGTAGAGTTCATCGGCCCTTTCGGCCTTGAGTCGGGAACGGTAGGCCGGCTCGGCATGGTTGGTGGGCATGAGTTTCAGCTTGGTTGGTTGTGAGGCTTTCCAGTGCCTACAGGCTCCTGTAGTCCCTGCTGTAGCGCAGCATCTGCTGGTCGTAGGTTTCGGTGTAGTCGAGCTTCACGTCGGTAATCTGTCCGTTGGCGTCGCGTTCGGCCTTGTAGACGGGGTTGATGAATCCCTTGTAGGGCGAGAGGTGCAGGCGTTCGTAGCGTGCGAGCACTTCGCGGTGCAGTTCGGGGTCCACCTTCACGCCGTAGTCCTCCACCAGCCTGCGGGCGGCTTCGAAGTCGCCTTCGCTCTTGATGCGCTGCACCTCGGCCAGCAGCTGTCCGAAGAGGTCGCGCAGGGCGGCGTAGTCGTTCACCTTGACATAGGTCTTTCCCTTCTTCTTCACCAGTTCCACCACCTTCTGTGCCTTGCCGTGCTCGTAGGCCCAGCGGGCGATGAGGGCACGGTTGCGCATGTGGGCCTCTTCGATGCTGGCACCTGGCTTGATGCGCACCAGCTGTGTCAGCAGGCCGTTCTGCATATAGGTGTAGTACTGGCTCTTGTAGGCTTCGAGGTTGGGAGTCAGTCCCAGTTCGACCAGTTTGGGGTCGGCCACGTAGTAGAGGCCGAAGAGGTCGGCGCGGGCCTCCTCGATGGTCGAGCCGTAGGCCCTGAGCGTGTCGGGGTCGGTGCCGGGCAGGAGTTTGCCGCTGCCGTGTCCCAGACACTCGTGGAGGTCGGTGTGGAGGTCGTCGCAGGCATCGCCGTAGGTGGCGATGAGCTGGCGGGTAGCCTCGTCGACGACGAACTCCTTGTCCATGCCGTTGCCGTGGGCCGCCTTGTTGTAGGCATCCGTCAGGTTGCCGATGGTCACGCTCTTCGAGCCATGCTCGCGGCGCACCCAGTCAGAGTTGGGCAGGTTGATGCCGATGGCTGTGGAGGGGTAGAGGTCACCGGCCAGGATGGCTGCCGTGATGACCTTGGCCGACACGCCCTTGACCTTTTCCTTCTTGAACTGCGGTGCCACGGGCGAGTGGTCTTCAAACCACTGCGCGTTGTCCGACAGCTTGGTGGTGCGCTCGGTGGCGGCCAGGTCCTTGAAGTTGACGATGGCCTCCCACGAAGCCTTCATGCCCAGCGGGTCGCCGTAGCTTTCGGTGAAGTAGCAGGTAAAGTCCACGAGGCTCTGCGTGTCGCGCAGCCAGTAGATGGCATATTCGTCGAAGGTGCGCAGGTCGCCCGTGCGGTACACCTCTACCAGCAGGTCGATGACCTTCTGCTGGGCCTCAGTGTCGGCGTAGGGGCGTGCCTTGAGCAGGTTGTCGACGATGTGTTCGAGTGCCGGCGAATACATGCCGCCCACGCGCCACACCCTTTCGGTGAGCTGTCCGAACTCGTCGCGCTCCAGGCGCGAGTTCATGCCCATCATCACGGGGCGCGGGTCGGCCGGAGCCTTGCGCTGGGTGTAGAAGGTCTCGGCCTCGGCCTGCGTGATGCCCGGTGCGTAGTAGTTGCAGGCCGAGGTCAGCAGGAGGTCTTCGCCGTCCTTCTGGTTCACGCGCATGGGCATGACGGCGGGGTCGAACATGACGGGCAGCAGTTCGTCGCAGAGTTGTGCGGCGGTCTGTCCCGGGCTGAGCGGCAGCTTGTCGGCCGGCAGCTGCATCACGGCTTCGCGCAGGAGGTCAGCGCTGAAGCCCGGCTCGAACTTCTCGCAGCCGTAGTGGTGGTGGATGCCCGATGAGAACCACACCCTCTTCAGGTAGGTGGTGAGGCCCTGGAAGAAGTCGCTGTCGCGGTCGCCGCTGTAGCCGGTGTAGACGGCTTCGAGCAGCTGGCGTATGCGCAGGTTGTAGCGTCCGTTCTGGTCGAACAGGATGTCGCGGCCCCAGAGGGAGGCTTCCTGCAGGTAGTAGATGAACGTCTTCTGCTTGAGGGTGAGCTTGTCGAATCCCTCCACCTTGTAGCGGAGCATCTGGATGTCGGCAAACTGCTCGTCGGTATACTTGAAGGTGTTGTCCTTGTCGGCGGGTGTGGTGCCGGTGGCACCTGCGCCCAAGGCCGCTGAGGTGGCAAGTATCATGGCTGCAATCTTTTGTTTCATAGATGGATGGATGTTCAGGTTATGAGAGGGGGGGTGTAGTATAGGTGTCTTCGTCCCAGGAGGGTTGTTCCCATGTGTCCAGCTCATCGCCGTATTGCACGCCGTTGCCCACTTCGTCGTGGGTGCCGCTCAGCGATAGCAGGGGCAGGTCGGGATGCAGCTTGACGAGCTGCACGGTCGGTTTGTTGTAAGTCTTCATAACGTTTGTTGCGGGTTGTCAGTGTGGGGAAGGTTTGTGGGGCCGGAAGGCGTGCGCCGCTTAGCGCATCACCTTCTTGCCGTTGATGATGTAGAGGCCGTGGGGCAGCTGCTTCACGTTGCCCGTCACGCGGCGGCCGTCGATGGTGAACGCAGCGTCGGGCTGGCCGGCTTGTTGCAGGGCCGGGGTGCAGCCTGTGGCCATACCGTCGGTCAGGTTGTAGCCCATGGCGTATGCCTCATCGGCAGGAACGGCCAGATAGGCACGTGCCGGGCCGTTCAGGAAGGGAGCCCCGTCGGCTGTACCGTAGTAGAAGCCCAGGTTCGTGCCGGCAGTGTTGTACGACAACATGTAGTACTTCCATGTGCCTTCGCCGGCATAGCAGTAGCCCTTGTCGTTGTAGCTCCCTCTCAGCAGGTTGCCGAAGGGTGTATCGGACTCGTTGTCGAAGTCAATGTCGTAGGTGTAGCTGCCCGGTTGGGCCTTGACGATGACAGGCGTGCCGGCGGGCACCGTGCTCCCTGCGTCATAGCGGTAGTCGATGGCCAGCGTTTCGTTGCTCGCATTCGTCACCACGCCACACTCCATGCCATTCGGCACCTTGAAGGGGTGTTGCAGGCAGCAGGTGGCATAGCCCTCGGGCGTGGCCACGGTCAGTGAGCCCTGCGTGCCTACTGTGAAGCGGGCTTCGTCGGTGTGGGAGATGTACTGGTTGGTCTCGGCGTTGTAGGGATAGACATAGTAGGTGCCGCCCTCGTACGGGCTTCCGTTATAGTTCAGGCTGATGCTCCTCACCCAGGTCCGGGTTTCGCCTGCGGCGACAGTGAAGGTCCCGAGGTCATGGAAGTAGTTGTAGCTTCCTGCCGGTATAATGGCATAGACCTGTCCCTGGAAGGTGTCGTTGCCCTCATTGCGCAGGGTCAGGCGAATCTTTGGCTGGTCGCCCGACAAGCCTTTGGCCACGGTGGGCGTGAGCACCGTGACGGGCAGGGCGGCGAGTTTGTAGCCCTTCACTTCGGGGTAGCAGTCGGCCAGTTTCACATAGCCTCCTGCCAGGTGGTCATAGTAAATCAGCTGCAGGTGGTCGGCACCCAGCTCTTCGGGCATACGCGCCGAGGGATTAAAGACGAAGTCGCTGCCAGCCTCCACAATCATGTTGGAGCGGCACACCCAATATTTGTCTTCGCCTATGACACGCACGAGGGCGACCTCGCCCTGATACAGGCTGCCGCTGTTGTGTATGGTGAACGACATGGCGGCCTGACCGCCCGGGGCCGTGCCGCCTTCGGGCAGTGTCGTGCTGGTGAGCGAAAGGTTATAGGCCAGGTCGGCAGGATTGCTGAACGTGACAGACGCGTCGGTCACCGTCACAACCAGTTCGGTGGGCAGTCTTGTGCCCACGGCGCAGCGCACGGGGTGCATGTTTTCTTGGTTGCTTCCGCAAATCACGCGTAGCGTATAGGTTCCGTTGGCCAGTGTGTTAGGCACGGTGCGGTCGCTGAAGCTCAGGGTGGGGTAGTAGGCGTGTACCGACAAACCTCCTGAGAGTAGATAGGGGATGTCTGTAGCGCGGAGGTTGCCTTCGGCATCGTAATAGCCCAGCCCCACCAGTCCGCAAGCAGCAAAATCTTCGAGACCAGCGCCCAGGTTGGTAGCCGTGACGGTGAACTGGTCTGACCGGGTCACTTCGGTAGCCGATACCGTAAGCGGTCCGTCCAGAAAGAGTTCGTCGGTGACATTGGTCCCTTCACCTTCGGGCTGGATGCCCACCAGGATGCGTTGCCCCATGCCGTAGCTGCTAGAGTAGTCGGTAGACTTGTCTGGGGCGTCACTGCGTGCGGCATCGAGCGTGATGAGGTCGAAGTAGCCGTCGCAAAAGCCGTCCCAGCCCCAGTTGATGTGGTACAGGTTGTCGGCGTTGTAGCCGTCGCACACAAAGGCGTGTCCGCCCTCTTGCGAGGCACCGGAATAGAGCACGGGGCGGTGGGCATTCAGCTCGGTCATGACGATTGCGTTCCACTCGTTTGTGGTGAAGTACTCGCGCTCGTGTGCGGTGCAGGCCTTGTCGATGCCAAAATACTTTTCAACGATGGCAGGTAAGGCCGAGGAGCCGGACCCCAGCTTGCAATAGTCCATCTGGCAGGCTACGCCGCAGGCATACATCAGCTTGGCCACCGCCTCCTGTTGCTTGGAGGTGGTGTTCGTGGTGCTGTAGTTGTCGGCCATGTTGGCCCAGTCGAAGGTGAAGGTTGACAGGTCGGCCGAAATGCTTAGGCCGTGGGTCGACGTGCTGTATGATACCTTGTCGCTGCCCTTGGCAGGATATTTGTGGTATTTCAGGATCTGGGCCAGTGCCGTGGCCGTACAGCCCGTGACGCTCCGTCCGCCATGCGTGGGGTCTGTGGGACACAGGTTGTTGTAGGGTTCTCCTTGTCCCCACTGGGTGGTGAGCAGCGGGTCTACGCTCGCGGCCAGTCCTTCGGCGCGTATCACCATGGTGCGCTGTCTGTTGTTGTCGGCCATGAGGCGGGCCATGCTGGCTTCGGCCTCATGCAGCCACCACTGCATGCCGGGGTGCAGGAGGGCAGGGTCGAAGCTGCCCTGTCCGGTCACTGCCAGCACCGCATTGGCGCGGTCATCGCCAGCCACCACGACAAAGCCTCCATTCGTCTGGTTGTTGAACACATACAGCAGGGCCTGCTGTTCGGGCGCATGGCCATCGGGCGAGGCCACCCGTGCCGGCAGGGTGGGCGAGTAGGCCAGGCAGAGTTCGGGTTGCTGGTCTGGCGCGCGGTTCAGTCCGGGCAGTGTGCCGGCCTGGCGTTTCAGATAGTTGAGGGCAATCTTCCGGGCCTGTTCGGGAGACACCGGTGCACTGTACAGCGGCAGGCTGCACAGCAGGAGCCATACGAGTGATAGTAGCTTCTTCATGGTCTTGTGTCGTTGGTTTCGTGAGTCTTGGGGTTGACTGGGCAAATGTATGCAAAATCTTCGGATTATGTCACTCTATCCGTTCAAAACAAAGTGCCGGCTTGTTTTATGTGTCGGTCTGACAGGGTCTGTCCCGCGGGATTTATATACTTTTGCAGGGCCATAAGCCAACCTATAACCTACAACCTACACCTATATTATATATAGTATGAGCGAAACAACACTGAGCGGGCAGCTGCGCGAGATCAAGCGTTCGCTGCGCGGAGTCATGAACGGCCCTGTGAGTGCCTCGATGCGCGAGAAGGGGCTTACGTATAAAGTAAACTTCGGCGTGGAGCTGCCCCGGTTGCAGCAGATGGCGGCCGAATGGCCCCACACCTACGAGCTGGCCGCTGCCTTGTGGAAGGAGGACATCCGCGAGTGTCGCCTGCTGGCCGGTATGCTCATGCCGGCTGGGCAGTTCGACGAGGCGCTGGCCGAGGTGTGGGTCGAGCAGATGCGTTTTGCCGAGGAGGCGGAATGCACGGTGATGAACCTCTTCTGTCACACTCCGTGGGCCTCGTCCAAGGCATTCGAGTGGATGGCCGCCGAGCAGCCGCTGCGTGCGTTGTGCGGTTTCCTGCTGATGGGCCGCCTGCTCATGCAGGGCCTGACCCCTTCAGCGCGCGATGCCCAGGAATTGGTCGACCAGGCTCAGGCTGCCATGCAGAGCGGAAATCTGACGGTGGCGCGTGCCGCCCAGAACGCCCTGGCCAAGTATGAGGACCGGTGTGGTGGGGTCACAGACGGACTATAGGCGTGCCTCCTGCGTGACGGGTCTTGAACGCCTCGTTCCGCCTATAGGCTTGCTGGGCTTTCAGCCCGCTCCTTGAACGCTTGTTGGCCACAGGTGAATACGTCCGGGAGTCGGGTTGGTTTATGAATCCGGGTGGAAGCCGTTCCGCAAGAGTCAATCTTTCGGAATCGGTCGCTCATCTGGGGACTTCGGCTATCGATGGCGTTCGTTTATCTGCCCTTTATATACGCTTTTTTAAAGCCGTAAAAATCCTTCAACCCTTCAGCCAATCCTTCATTCTTGTTGATACTCAGCGGGAAAGTGGCTGAAGGGTTTTGTTTTCAAACCCTTCAGCCCCTTCAGCCAACCCTTCAGCCTGACACGAAGCTGATAGGTGGCGACGGTGCACTGGGAGAGCAGGCAGGATGCCTGCTCTCCCAGTCGTCAGCGCTACAATGCGTTGGTATAAGCCCGGCTTGTTACACGAAGAAAGCCCGAATCCCGGTTTTTACAGGGCTACCCACGATAAGGCCGGGGGCAGACGAAACGGGGGCTGGGCCAGGCGCGACAACTCGGCGGGTTGTCGCGCCAGAGCCTGGACTTGTAGGTCACGGATCAAGCGGGTTCGGAATAAGCGTGAATGTCGAGGGGCTGCCTGTCAGGCTGAACCTTCCTGAAGGGTTTGAAAACAAAACCCTTCAGCCACTTTCCCGCTGAGTATCAGCGAGAATGAAGGGTTGGCTGAAGGGTTGAAGGATTTTGTCAAGAGTAAAACACACGTTATATAAGGGGCTCCAACTCAGTTTTTGAAGTATGATTTGCGCGCCTTTCACTACCTCTGCTTCGCGAAGTAGACCGCGGCTCGTCTGGGAAAATATTTCTTTTCTATGCGCTCGCCTTGCACTACCTCTGCTTCGCGAAGGTAGGCTGCGGCTCGGCATAGAAAGAAAAAAACGCGTTTTTTCTTTTCTATACGCTCGCCTTGCACTACCTTTGCCCCCGATGTGAAGACAAAGGGGTGCCGCGCCCGTACTTAGCGATGATTGTTGCGGCTGAGATTATACCCTTACGACCTGATGCAGTTAATGCTGCCGTAGGCATTGCTCACGCAACCAACCCTGCCCCTTCTTTTGTTATGCGCTGGGCAGGGCGCAAGCATCCTCCTTTCGCTTCGCAGCCAATTCTTACACATTTAAAACATTTGGCATTATGCAAGTATTGTTGAACAACCAGGAGGTGCAGACACAAGCACAAAACATTTCGGAACTGCTCTCAGAACTCGGCTACCGCGCCGAAGGAGTGGCCGTTGCAGTAGACAACCAGATTGTGCCCCGTGGCACGTGGAGCGAAACGGTGCTCCGCGAGGGCTGCCGCATCACAGTCATCAAGGCCGCCTGCGGCGGTTAGCCCATCGGACTCTTTGATTCACAAAATACCCCAAATCACCCTACACGTCATGACGCAAAAACTGAAGATTGCAGACCGCGAGTTCGGCTCGCGACTGTTTCTGGGCACCGGCAAGTTCCGCAGCAATGAGGAGATGAAGTGTGCCCTCGAAGCCTCCGGCGCCGAGATGGTCACCCTGGCCATGAAGCGCGTGGAGCTGGACGATGAAGGCGACGACATGCTCTGTCATGTGAAGCGCGACGGGCTTCAGCTGCTGCCCAACACCTCGGGCGTGCGCGATGCCGACGAGGCCGTGTTTGCCGCCCAACTCTCACGCGAAGCCTTCGGCACCAACTGGCTGAAGCTCGAAATCCATCCCGACCCGCGCTATCTGCTGCCCGACAGCATAGAGACCCTCAAGGCCACTGAGAAGCTCGCCGCCATGGGCTTCGTCGTGCTGCCCTACTGCCAGGCCGACCCCACACTGTGCAAGCGGCTCGAAGAGGCCGGCGCCGCTGCTGTCATGCCATTGGGCTCGCCCATTGGCACCAATCGCGGCCTGCGCACCCGCGACTTCCTGCGCATCATCATTGAGCAGGCCAACGTGCCTGTCGTGGTCGATGCCGGTATCGGCGCACCCAGTCATGCCGCCGAAGCCATGGAGCTGGGAGCTTCGGCCTGCTTGGTGAACACCGCCATCGCTGTAGCCGGCAATCCCGCAGCCATGGCCCGCGCGTTCAAGAAGGCAGTCGAGGCCGGACGCGAAGCCTACGAGGCCGGACTGCCCGCACAAATACACAGTTTCGAGGCACAAGCCAGCTCGCCGCTCACCGCCTTCTTGCAGGAGTAGGCCAGTCGGGCAACCCGAAAACCGGAATGCAAATCCCCATATCATGTTCTCAGAAGAATTGTCCCAATACAGCTGGGAGGAAACCACAGAGGCCATAGCAGCCAAGACCGCCGCCGACGTAGAGCGCGCGCTGGGCAAGGAGCAGTGTGACGTGGACGACTTCATGTCACTGGTGTCGCCCGCGGCTGAGCCTTACTTGGAGACCATGGCCCGCCTGTCGCGCCGTTACACCGAGGCGCGCTTCGGCCGCACGGTGTCGATGTTCATCCCCCTGTATCTTACCAACTCATGCACCAACTCGTGCGTCTACTGCGGCTTCCATGTGGCCAACAAGATGAAGCGCACCATTCTCACGCCCGACGAGATGGTGCGCGAGTTCGAGGCCATCAAGCAGCTCGGCCCTTTCGAGAACCTGCTGCTTGTGACGGGCGAGAATCCCGCCCGTGCCGGCGTGCCCTATCTGGCCCGTGCGCTCGACCTGGCCAAACCCTACTTCTCCAACCTGAAGATAGAGGTGATGCCTCTGGCCGCTGCCGAATATGAAGAACTCACGCGTCACGGGCTGAACGGTGTCATCTGCTTTCAGGAGACCTATCACCGCGCCAACTATAACCTCTATCACCCGCGTGGTATGAAGGCCAACTTCGAATGGCGCGTCAACGGCTTCGACCGCATGGGTCAGGCCGGTGTCCACTCCATCGGCATGGGTGTGCTGATAGGCTTGGAGCGCGAATGGCGCACCGACCTCACCATGATGGCCCGCCACCTGCGCTACCTGCAGCGTCGCTACTGGCGCACCAAGTACAGCGTGAACTTTCCGCGCATGTGTCCTGCCGAGAACGGCGGATTCCAGCCCCGTTGCATCATGACCGACCGCGAACTGGCGCAGCTCACCTTTGCCATGCGCATCTTTGACCATGATGTCGACATATCCTACAGCACACGCGAACTTCCCCGCTTCCGTGACCACATGGCCACACTGGGTGTCACCACCATGTCGGCTGGTAGCCAGACCGAGCCGGGGGGGTATTCCACCCACCGCGATGCCCTCGAACAGTTCGAGGTGAGCGACCCGCGCACGGTGGAGGAGGTGGCTGCCGCCCTGCGCCGCATGGGCATGGAGCCCGTGTGGAAGGACTGGGACAGCAGTTTCGACCGCGTGCGCTGCCGCTGACCCGTCCAGAAGGAAACCAATCTCTTTTGTTCCCGTATCATGGAATCACGTTACCAACGTCAGCTCCTGCTGCCCGAAATCGGGGAACAGGGCCAAAGCAAGATAGCCCGTTCGCGCGTGCTCGTTGTAGGTGTAGGCGGACTGGGCAGTCCCATATCCCTTTATCTGGCCGGTGCCGGAGTGGGTACGCTCGGCCTCGTCGATGATGATGTGGTCAGCCTCACCAACCTTCACCGCCAGGTGCTCTATGCCGAGCAACAGCAGGGACAGCCCAAGGCGGCCGAGGCTGCCCGCCGCCTCACTGCGCTGAACAGCGAAGTGAAGGTTGAGCCCCACGTGTGTCGCCTCACTGCTGAGAATGCCGCCCGGCTGATAGGGCAGTATGATGTGGTGGTCGACGGCAGCGACAACTTTGCCACGCGCTACCTCATCGACGATGCCTGTGAGGCTGTGGGCCGTCCGTATGTTTATGGAGCCGTGTGCGGCTTTGAGGGACAGGTGTCGGTCTTTCATGCCGGCAACCCGTCCCGCCGCTATCGTGACCTCTATCCCGATGAAGCCTCCGTGCTCGCCATGCCCCATCCGGGCAAGGCCATTGTCGGCATGACTCCCGGTGTGGTAGGCAGTGTCATGGCACAGCAAGTGTTGCAGCTCATCTGTGGCTACGGCCAGCCCCTTTGTGGTCGGCTGTGGACCGTTGACCTTCGCACCATGCAGTCTTACCTGCTCGACCTGTAGGACTTTCCGCTGATGTGCGGCGGCAGCAACAGGGAGGCCGCAACAACCAACACAGGTCTGGCAAGCTCAATGTCGTCTGGGATTGAGCATTCAATTCACGCCCCGTAGGAGCAAAGGCATCAATCCGAATGGCTTGTTTGTTGACGCTTTTGCCCCTGCGGGGCGTGAGCATGGCGGTCAGCATACCCAGGGCGTTGCCCTGGGCTACTGGCTTGTTGGGCTTTCAGCCCGTGCCTTGTGCGCTCGTTAACCAGCAGGGATACTTACGAAACATGAACAACTAAAACTGGTTGGGCTGACACCAATGAAAAACTTTCGCTACTTTTGCTGCGCCAAAGCAGGCTGCGGCTCGGCAAAGGACAAGTGAAACGCGTTTCACTTCTCCTCTGCGCTCGCCTTTCGCTACTTTTGCTGCGCCAAACTCTCCTCTCAACCCATGCAACTGCTCACTCCTGTTGAACTTCCGCCACAAAGGCTGCAACTCACCCCGCATTCGAGGGTGATGTTGGCCGGGTCGTGCTTTGCCGAGCACATGGGGGAACGGCTGGCCCGTTGTCTGGGCCGCGAACAGGTGTGTGCCAATCCGTTCGGCGTGATGTATAACCCGGAAAGTCTGTGCGGAGCTTTGGCCGACTGGATGCAACCCGAGCCGCCGTGCTGGGAGGAGGACCTGTTTCAGCATCCCGACGGCGGCTTCCGCCATTGGCATTTCGCCACACGCTTTGAGGCGGAGCGTCCCGATGCACTGCGAGAGGTGCTGCAGGAAGCTTGGCAGGACGGACACCGTGCGCTGGCCGAGGCCGACGTGCTGTTCGTGACGTTGAGCACCGACCATGCCTACTTCAGGGTGGGTGAGGAGGGCCGACGCGCTGTGGCCAACTGCCACAAGATGCCGGCCCGCCTGTTCCACGAGAGGGTGTTGTCGGCCGACGTGATGCTCGCGGCATGGCGCAACGTGCTGTCCAGGCTGCTGGAACAGCGGCCGGAGCTGGAGGTGGTGCTGACGGTGAGTCCCTACCGCTATGCGAAACACGGGATGCACGCCAGCGCACTCTCCAAGGCGCGCCTCTTGCTGCTGGCCGATGCGTTGCAGCAGGAGTTCGACCGGGTACTCTACTTCCCGGCATTTGAGATTGTGACCGACGAGCTGCGCGACTACCGCTTCTATGCTCCCGACATGCTGCATCCCTCAGAGCAGGCCGTGGACTATGTGTGGCAACGCTTTGCCGAATGGGCCTTCACGCCGCAACTCGCGGAGTTCGCCCGCGAACGGATGCAGCTGTTGCGCGATGCTGGACACCGCCCGTTGCACCCGGGCAGCGAGGCCCACCGGCACTTCTTGCAGCGGATGCTCGAGAGGCGCGAGGCGTTTGAGCGCAAGTGGAAGCGCAGCCTGGCCGATGCGTAGACAGTCATTGCCGGTTGGCCAGTTTGTCCCGCAAGGCGCAGTGCCCCATGCGCAGCCGGCCTTCATTGTACACTGTTAATAGAAAAAGATAGCTCATGCACTATTCAATCGAAAACATTGCGGCCCTGACGGGCGCACGCAGGTACGGCACGCAGAGTGCCGAAATAGACCGGCTGCTCACCGACAGCCGTTCGTTGGCCTTTGCTGAGACCACACTCTTCTTTGCCCTGCGCACTAAGGTGGGCGACGGGCACCGATATATAGCAGACTTGTACAGGCGCGGGGTGCGCAACTTTGTGGTAGGTACAGTGCCTGCCGACTGGCAGACGGCTTATGCCGATGCCAACTTCCTGAAGGTGGTCAGTCCCCTCAAGGCGTTGCAGCGGCTGGCCGAGCGGCATCGCGAAGAGTTCGACTTGCCCGTTGTGGGCGTGACGGGCTCTAACGGCAAGACAGTGGTCAAGGAGTGGCTCTACCAGCTGCTTTCGCCCTCCATGCACGTGACGCGTTCGCCCCGTTCCTACAATTCGCAGGTAGGCGTGCCGCTCAGTGTGTGGCTGCTCGACGAGCATTCGCAGGTCGGCGTGTTCGAAGCCGGCATTTCGCAACCTGGCGAAATGCAGGCGTTGCGCGCCATCGTGCAGCCCACCATCGGCGTCATGACCAATATCGGACCGGCCCATCAGGAGAACTTTGCCACGCTCGAAGAGAAGTGTCACGAGAAGCTGGAGCTGATGCGCGATGCCGAACTGTTGGTGTGCTGTGCCGACGATGAGGTGACCCGCAGCTGTCTGGAGTCCGCACCGCTCAAGGGCAAGCTCCTGGCATGGTCCATGAAGGACGCATCCAGCCCGCTCTTTGTGGAGAAGGTGGAGAAGGACGATAAAGGAGCCACCATTCGCTACACCTACCAGCGGCAGCAGGCAGAGATGCACATCCCCTTCAGCGATGACGCCTCGGTGAGAAACTGCATACACTGTCTGGCCGTGTGTCTGGCCCTGAAGCTGGAACCGGCCGACATCGCCCGGCGCATGGAACGCCTCGAACCCGTAGCGATGCGCCTGGAGGTGGTGCAAGGTGTGAGGGGCTGTACCGTGATCAACGATGCCTACAATTCAGATGTGGCCTCGTTGGACATCGCGCTGGACTTCATGAACCGCCGCCCGGAACTGGGCGGACGGCCCAAGACACTGATACTGTCAGACATGCTGCAGACAGGACTGGAGCCCGACGTGCTGTACGCCAGGGTGGCCCAGATGCTGGAGCGGCGAGGCATAGACCGGCTGATCGGTGTGGGAGAGGAAATAGCAGCCGCACAGGCACGCTTCGGCATGGCGAAGACCTTCTTCGCCACGACCGACGAGCTGATGCAGAGCGGGCTGCTGGAGGAACTGCATGACGTGATGGTGCTGGTGAAGGGCTCGCGCCGCTTCGGATTTGAGCGGGTGACTTCGGCCCTTTCGCTCCGAGTCCACGAAACGACACTCGACGTCAACCTGCAGGCCATCGCCGAGAACCTGAACTTCTACCGCTCGTTCATGAAGCCTGGCACGAAGATTACCTGCATGGTGAAGGCATCGGCCTATGGAGCTGGGGCAATCGAGGTCGCCAAGACCCTGCAGGACCGGGGCGTGGACTATCTGGCGGTGGCGGTGGCCGACGAAGGAGCAGAGCTGCGGCGGGCCGGAATCACTACGGGTATCATGGTGATGAACCCGGAGCTGACAGCCTTCGGCACGCTCTTCGAATACGACCTGGAGCCCGAGGTATACAACTTCAAGCTGCTCGACGCACTGGTGCGTGCGGCAGAGAAGCAAGGCATCCAAAGCCTGCCCGTACACATCAAGCTCGACACGGGCATGCACCGCCTGGGCTTCGACCCGCTGAGAGACATTCCGGTACTGATAGACCGCCTCAGACACCAGACGGCCGTGGTGCCCCGTTCGGTCTTCTCCCATTTTGTCGGCTCCGACTCGCCCGACTTCGATGACTTCTCGGCCCGGCAGTTCAAGCTGTTTGACGAGGCTTCGCGCACGTTGCAGGCAGCCTTCGGCCACAAGATACTGCGCCATATCTGTAACAGTGCGGGCATCGAGCGCTTCCCCGAACGCCATTTGGACATGGTGCGGCTGGGGCTGGGCCTGTATGGCATTGACCCCATCGACAACCGCCGGCTCCACAATGTGACCTCGCTGAGGTCTACTATCCTGCAAATACGCGAAGTGCCGCAGGGCGACAGCATCGGCTATTCGCGCCGTACCGTGACTACGCGCGACTCGCGCATTGCGGCCGTGCCCATTGGCTATGCCGACGGACTGAACCGCCATCTGGGCAACCGCAAAGGCTACTGCTTAGTGAACGGGCAGCAGGCTCCGTATGTGGGCAACATCTGTATGGACGTGTGCATGATCGACGTGACAGGCATAGACTGCAAGGAAGGCGATGCCGTCGAAATCTTCGGCGACAACCTGCCCGTGACGGTGCTGTCGGACCTGCTCGACACCATCCCCTATGAGGTGCTGACATCGGTCAGCAACCGCGTGAAGCGTGTTTACTTTACGTAAGTTGGCTGAGACTGTCAACGACTGGGAGGGCGGGCTTCCAGCCCGCCAGAATATGAATAAGCGGGCTGGAAGCCCGCCCTCCCAGTGCTCCGTCGCGTCTTATCCGCGGTGATTGTTAATTGAGGGCTGCGCTTCATTCCATAATCCGTTACTTTGCATAAGATAGGCTGCGTTCGGCAAAAAGCTTGGGGCGAGCTTGGCTTTTTACTCTCACTTGCACTACCTTTGCTTCGCGAAGGCAGGCTGCGGCTCGGCACAGAAAAGAAAAACGCGTTTTCCTTTTCTGTGCTCTCGCCTTGCACTATCTTTGCCCCCTGAAAAGCAAGACGTATGAACCTGATAGTCGACATAGGCAACTCTTCGGCCAAGGCGGCAGTGTTTGACGGCGACACGCTGTTGCTGCGCAAACGCATCGACGGCGACCCGAAGGCAGAACTGCGCAGACTGGCAGAGGAATCCGGCGCAGAGGCTTGTGCCGTGGCTGTGGTGGGAACCGCTCCCGGACAGATGCTGGAAACGTTGGAGAGGCTGCTGCCTCGCGTGCTGCTCGTGACGGGCCAGACGCCTGCGCCCTTGGTGTGCGACTATCTGACACCTCACACGCTGGGAGCCGACCGGCTGGCCGCAGCTGTAGGGGCCGCTGCGCTCAGACCGCAGTGTAACCTGCTGATTGTGGATGTCGGCACGTGCATCACCTATGACTATGTCGATGAGCGGGGCCACTATCTGGGCGGCAACATCTCGCCCGGTGTGGGCATACGTCTGCGCGCCCTGCACGAACAGACCGCCAGGCTCCCTTTGGTGGAGGCATGCAACAGCTGGCCCAGGCTGGGAAGGACAACCCAAGAGGCCGTCCTGGCTGGCGTGATGCAAGGCATTGAAAATGAAATAGACGGTTACATCAGCCAGTTCGAGCGAGCGTGCCGACAGACGGCGGTGTTTGTCACCGGTGGAAACGGCGTGCGCTTTGTGCAGCACAGAGAGGTGTTGCGCAACGACGCACTCGTCGAAATCGGTCTGAACCGTATTCTGCTACACCATCTTCGCGGGGCGCGTTGAGGCTCTCGACCGACCCCGATTTTCTCACATTGACACACAACACAATGAACAACCTAAGCAAACTGAGCTGTGCAGTATGTCTGGCAGCAGCTGCCACCCTGCAGGCCGCAGCCCAGACCAATGGCAGCAACTCGCCCTATTCGCGCTACGGCTTCGGACTGCTGGCCGAAGGCGGCAATGCTTTCAACAAGGCAATGGCGGGCACGGCATACGGCATGGCCGACGGCAAGGAACTGAACACGCTCAACCCGGCTTCGTATGCAGCCATCGACTCACTCAGCTTTCTGTTCGACTTCGGCATGTCGTTGCAAAATGCCAATGTTGGGCTTGGCGGCACCAAGACGAACGCCAAGAACTCCTCGGTCGACTACGTGACAGCCGGGTTCCGGCTGGCTCCCAAGTTGGGCATGTCGGTGGGAATGATACCCTTCAGCACCATTGGCTACAACACGACCTCCGACAAGAAGTTCAGTTCGGGCAACAACGAAATTACCCAAACCACCACCTTCCAGGGAGACGGCGGACTGCATGAGGTGTATGTAGGACTGGGCTGGGCTCCCTCAAAGTCGCTGGCCTTGGGCGCCAATGTGGGCTACCTGTGGGGCGAAGTGGGCCACCAGGTGCTCATGAGCTTCGACGACACGAACATCAGTTCCACCCAGCAGGTCTACTCGGCCGACATACGTTCCTACAAGCTCGACCTGGGCCTGCAGTACCAGCTGAAGCTCGGCCGGAAGGACCGTCTCGTGCTGGGTCTGGTGTATGGGCTGGGGCATGACGTGGACCGCCCCGCCTACTACTACAATCGCAAGGTGACCTCCAGCGCGATTGCCGCAGCCGACACGCTGATGGCAGCCAACGCCTTCGGCCTGCCTCACACGGTGGGAGCCGGCGTTACATGGGCCCATGGCCGCTCGTTGAGAGTGGGGCTTGACTATACCTTCCAGAAGTGGGGCGATGTGAAGTACCCGTCGATTGTAACCGAAGGCGGCGAGCCTCGCTATGTAGGGATGAAGGGCAGCTTCACCGACCGCCATCGGGCCAGCATAGGCATGGAGTATGTGCAGAACCCCGAAGGCGTGAAGTGGCGCAGCCGCGTGCGCTACCGGCTCGGATTCGCTTTCTCCACTCCTTATATAAAGGTCGACGGGAAAGACGGTCCGCAGGACTTCCTGGCCAGCGCGGGTGTGGCATTGCCCATCAGCAACCGCAACAACAACCGTTCGCTCATCAACTTCTCGGTGCAATACGAGCACGTGAAGCCCCAGTTTGCCGGACAAGTCACCGAAAACTATTTCCGCTTCTGCATCGGACTCTCGTTCAACGAACGCTGGTTCATGAAGTGGAAGGCAGAGTAGCGAAGTGCGCTCGGGGCGTGTCTGTTCTCGCCTCATTCTCCTGACTCCATTTCTTCTAACCCTCCCCACAAATCCTATGCGTTCTACCCTACACTTGCTGCCGGCCCTTGTGCTTGCAGCGGCAATGTCCTCATTGGCTGCGGGTTGCGACAGCGAGGCGCCTCCGATGGGAGGAGCTGTGCAAGGTCGCGATTCGCTACCTGTCATGGTGACGCACGGCGTGAGCAAGCTCATATCCGATTCGGGTGTCATACGCTACAAAATCATTACTGAGGAATGGCGGGTGTTCGACAAGACCAACCCGCCCCGATGGGAGTTCCCCAAAGGCATCTTCATCGAACGCTATGACGACAAGTTCAAGGTCAACCTGCACATCACAGCCGACAGTGCCTGGCTCTACGACCAGAACCTCTGGAAGCTGCGCGGCCATATCGAACTCGACGACCAGGCCGCACAGACCCACATGACCACCGAAGAACTGTTCTGGAACATGCGCACGGGCGAACTTTCGTCCGACGTCTACACCAAGCTCATTGAGCCGGAACAGGAAATCGAGGGAAACTGGTTCAGAGCCACCCTGCTGAACAGGCGGCTCACGCACTACCACATCAGGCAGTCCAAGGGCTTCCTGCCCATGAACGATGCCTTCGGCAACAATTCCGCGCCCGCTGCAACCGAAACCGCCGACACGGCCGGCGATTCTGCAGCCGTAGTGCCTGCAGCACCCTTGCGCGAGGCTCCCGCAAGCCACCGCAAAGGCTCTTGAACGATGAAAAACGCTGTTTTTTTCGGGCTGCGCCATGAAATTCAGATTTTTTCCATACCTTTGCGCGTCATATTGCCCGCTGGAATATAACAAACAAAAACAATAATAAACTTCAAATGGCAGCATTACAAACAATCCGAAGCAAAGGTGCCCTCTTGGTGGGCGTGTTGGGCTTGGCCCTCTTTGCCTTCATCGCCGAAGAGTTTTTCCGCTCCATCGAGACCACCTCGAACATGGACCGGAGTCAAGTAGGCGAAGTTTTTGGAAAGAAGCTTTCCATCCAGGACTTCCAAACCATGGTCGACGAACAGAGCGAGGTGACCAAACTGCAGATGCGTATGCAGGGACAGGACGGCAACCTCACCGACCAGCAGACCGAGCAGATTCGTGAGCAGGTTTGGCAGCAGTTTGTGCAGGACCAGATGGTAAAGCACGAATGCGAAAAGCTGGGCATCTACGTAACCGACGGTGAAGTGCAGGAAGCCCTGCGTCTGGGCAACGCACAGAGCCTGCAGATGATGGCCGGACTCTTCGGCAACCAGCAGACGGGTCGCTTCGACCTCGCCCAGTTGCAAAGCTTCCTCAAGGACTACAAGAAAACCATTCAGCAGGCACAGCAGGCCAACAACCCTGAGGCCGTAGAACAGATCATGATGGTGAAGAAGCTCTGGGACTATTCTGAAAAGCAGCTGCGCAGCGAGCTTCTCTCCAATAAGTACAACATGCTCTTCGCCATGGGCTTCGTGTCGAACCCCATTGCCGCACGCGCCGCTTTCGACGAACGCAACATCGAAAAGAATGCCGTAGTCGCCGCTCTGCCCTACAGCACCATCGAAGACAAGGACATCCAGGTGACGGACGAAGACCTGAAGGCTGTCTACGAACAGTACAAGCACCGCTTCTATCTGCCCGTTCCCAGCCGCGACCTCAAGCTCATCGACGTGAACGTAGTGGCCAGTGCCGCTGACCGTGCCGACCTCATGAAGAAGGTACAGGGCTTCGAACAGCAGCTGCGCGGCGCTGACGAGGTGGCCGACGTGGTGCGCACTTCCAACTCAGAGGTGCCCTACACCAACCTCGCAATGAGCAAGCAGGCCTTCCGTCAGATGCCCGATGTCGCACAGCGTCTCGACTCGATGGCCGTGGGCAGCGTACAGCCGGCTTACTACAACCAGGCTGACAACACCATCAACACCCTGAAGCTCATTGCCAAGCAGGAAGTGCCCGACTCCATCCTCTATCGCCAGATTGCAGCCGTAGCCGCCACTCCCGAGGCCCGCAAGGCGCAGGCCGACTCTATCCTCAACGCCCTGAACGGTGGTGCATCGTTTGCCGAACTGGCCAAGAAGTACGGCCAGCGTTCCGATTCCGTATGGCTCACCTCTTCGCAGTACGAATCGTTCGGCATGACGAACGAAAGCGCCGACTACCTGAACCAGCTCTACACCATCGGAGCAGGCAGCGCACAGCTCATTACCAGCGAGCAGGGTGCCGCTGTAGTCCAGGTGCTCGACCGTCGCAAGACCGTTACGAAGTACAACGTGGCCATAGTGAAGTGTACGCTGAACTTCTCGAAGAAGACCTACGAAAACGAACTCAGCAAGATTAACCGCTTCCTGGCCCAGAACAAGGACGTGCCTTCTATCGAGAAGAACGCCGCCAAGAACGGCTACATGCTGGCCGACCTGCCTGGCTATTCACCCATGCAGAACCTCATCCCGGCTCGCATCGGCGGCAGCCAGTCCAAGGACTGCGTGCGCTGGATCTTCGATGAGGCCGAGGCCGGACAGGTATCCCGCCTCTACGAGTGCGGCCGTGCCAACGACCACCTGCTCGTAGTTTGCGTGACGGGTGTCAACGAGAGTGGCTACCTGCCTTACGACAATGCCCAGGTGAAGGAGTTCCTCACTGCCGTAGTCAAGCAGAACAAGAAGGCCGACAAGGCACTCGCTCTGGCCAAGAATGCCAAGACCATTGCCGACCTCCAGAAGTGCAAGGGCTGTGTAGTCGACACACTCTCCAGCCAGTCCTTCTCGGGCTATCCCTCGCTGAAGACGATCAACACCCCCGAGCCCAAGCTGGCTGCAGCCATTGCCAAGACAGCAGTCAACAACCAGTCGAATTTGGTGAAGGGTGCCGCAGCTATCTACCTGGCCAAGGTAACCGCCCAGTCAACCAAGGCTGACACCAAGTTCGACGCTACGGCCGAAATGTCGCAGTACGCACAGGGAATCGGCCAGCGTGCCTATCAGTCTGTCTTCAACTACCTGATGATGCAGAAGGCAGGCATGGTAGACCATCGCTACCAGTTCTGATTACATAAACCCGTCGGCGGTTCGCGACCAGACTGAGAGGTCCGGCTGCCGTATGGAAGGATTGAGGCTATAAGATTGCTGCAATAGCACCGGGAAATTGGGTGGGCGGCAGTTTTATAGCCTCAGTTGCATTCAGATACCACCAGTGGCGGCAGCTCTATAGGGTAGGGGAGCGCAGGCTTCCGGCCTGCTGTCGACAAGCCAGGTCCGGGCGGCGCAGCACTGGGAGCGCAGGCTTCCGGCCTGCGCTCGGTTCAAGACATCCTGCCTGCGCTCGGTTCAAAGCAGGCAGGATGCCTGCTCTCCCGGTGCACCGTCGCCTCTTGCCCCCGGTAATTGAGGGAGCACCGGTCACGAGGTGATAAGTAAGAAACAAGCGTCTTCGGCTTGTTTCGGTTTTGTGATTCGTGACAGACACAAGGCTATACAGGTGACTCAAAAAAAGCCAACCGCTCAAACCTTATTTTCAACCGCTTATGCCAAACAGTGAGCCGCCTAAGCCCAATGGTGCTGTGATGTAAAAAACATTAAAGCAAAAGATTGTATTTTTGCTACCAGTAACTACGAAGCTCCGACATTCAAGTTAAACAGGATGAACGAAAAAAAAGGCCTCATAGTCTTCATCGTCGACGACAACGCCGTGGCACTCGAGAGTCTGGCAGCCGACTTGCGTCAGTTCGAGCAGGTGAGCGATGTATACACCTACAGCAGCTACGCCGAAGCCACCCTGCCCATGCTGGAGATACACCCCGATGTGCTATTCCTCGACGTCGAAGTGCCGGGCAAGTCAGGCCTGGAGTTCCTGCAGTCCGTGCGTCAGCACATCAACTTCAGTTTCAAGGTGGTGTTCTATTCGGCCTTCTCCGACTATATGATTGATGCCATCCGCCAGGCTGCCTTCGACTTTCTCCTCAAGCCCTACAAGCAGAGCGAGCTGCGCACCGTGGTGGAGCGGTTGGCCGAAGCGCAAAAGGGCAGCCAGCGCGTGCAGCTTGCAGCCAATCAGAGCGGGCCGCGCAAGCTGGCCATCCAGACCGTGAGCGAACTCATCTTCATCACCACGCAGCAGATTCTGCTGTTCAACTACAACAGTCTGCAGCGCACGTGGCAGCTGATGCTGACCGACTTTACCACGCACACGCTGAGGCGCGGCACGTCGGCCTCCGACCTGCTGGAACTTTCCTCCTCGTTGGTGCGCATCAGCAACACCTGCATCATCAACCTCACCTACCTCAGCGCGGTAGAGAACAACACCCAGCGGTGTCGCCTGGCCCCGCCGTTTGACCACCTCGACATCATCGCCTCGCGGCGTTATTTCTCCAAACTGAAAGAACAATTCGAAATGCTGTAACTGTCTTTGCCTCACAGACAACCTTTGAGATGAACAAGCAAGCAGTGACTTCCCCACTGCTTCCCCATCTTAGCTCCGGAAGTGCCCTGCATCCCTTTTTTTCAAGTTCCTATCCCCTTCAGCAGGCCTCCGGAGCTATTCTTGTATGCCTGCGGGTGTCTTCGTCCCCTTCACTTTTTGATGAAATCAATGTAAGGGTTTGACAAAAAAGTGTAACTTCGCCGCGTATTCTAATACCTCCACACCATGCTCATTATAGGAATTGCAGGCGGCACGGGGTCAGGAAAGACCACCGTGGTGCGTAAGATAGTCGACACCCTGCCGCCCGACACGGTGGCTGTCATTCCCCAGGACTCGTACTACAACGACCAGTCCCACCTGCCCCTTGCAGTGCGCAAGCTCACCAACTTCGACCATCCCGATGCCTTCGAGTGGCCGTTGCTGGCACATCAGATTGACGAGTTGCGCCACGGGAGAGCTATCGAGCAGCCCACCTATTCCTATCTCACCTGCACCCGGCTCGCCGAAACCATCCATGTGGAGCCGCGCGAAGTGATTATCGTCGAAGGCATCATGACCCTCTACGACAAGCAGTTGCGCGACCTGATGGACCTGAAGATATTTGTCGATGCCGAACCCGACGAGCGCTTGCTGCGCGTCATAGAGCGCGACATTGCCGAGCGCGGCCACCCGCTCGAAATGCTCATCGGCAAATACCGGAACGTCCTGAAGCCCATGCACGATGAGTTCATTGAGCCCACCAAGCAGTATGCCGACATCATCATCCCCAACGGGGGAGAGAATGCCCGCGCCGTAGCCATGATGCAGATGTACATCCTGGCTGCCCTCATACGCCGTTGATATTCCTGTAAGCAATGTCACCGTTGCGATACCCTTTGACTATGCCTGTCCCTGTGACCTTTGTCAGTATCCTTTTCAGTGCAAGCTATCTGGTACTGGAGTTTCAGTCAGCTGGTACTGGAGTATCTTTTAGCTGAAACTGCCGCTGAAGCCAACATACTTGTCACGCCTTAATTATTCACTCACGTTTCGCAAGTTGAATCAGAGAATAAGTGCCTGCGTTCAAGGCACGCCCCGAAGGGAAACATGCGTTCAAGGCACGCCCCGAGAGGGACACAAGCGTTCA
>CAMBOH010000017.1 GCA_945869305.1 uncultured bacterium | reverse complement strand
ACACGAAAATAGGAGATAAACAACCTATGATTAGTGTTTACCTCCTACTCGATTTAAGCAGGCAGGATGCCTGCTCTCCCAGTGCCTTGAACGCTTGAAGGAGACTGGGCAAAACAGGTGTTTCTTCACAAGGGTTGGGCTCAGGAAAAAACAATGGCAAAACGGAGGCTGGGCCAGGCGTGACGACTCGGCGGGTTGTTACGCCATAGCCAGGACTTGTCGGTCATGGGTCAAGAGAAGCTGGAAGAAGCGTGGATGATGAAGACGGCCTGTCGGAAAAAACGGTCAACCAAAATCAGGAAAAGTCTGGCTGAACCTTTCTGAAGGGTTTGAAAACAAAACCCTTTAGCCATTTTCCTCTTGATTATCAACGAGAATGAAGGGTTAGCTGAAGGGTTGAACGATTTTTACAAGGGTAAAATACGCGTATATATAGGGGTGAATCAACTTTAGGGGTGTTCTATAAATCCAGCCATCCTGTTCGGCCTAATTTATAGAACACCCCTAAAAAAAACATCTGCGTATAGAGTCGGAACAAGCAGGCTTGGGTCAGCGTTCACTTGCATGAATCTCAGTTTACGCCCAGCGTCTTTCCGATGGCAGCAAAGATTTCGTCCTTGCGGTCGATGGTCTTGGTGCGGAACTTTCCGCTGATGCGTGCCAGCTTCGTGCCGTTCTTGGTGAAGGCGTTGGCATCGGTAATCCAGTCTTCGGCGCGTCGGTCATCGTCGAAGTCGCCTGCCGTCACTTCAGGGTCGTAACGGTAGTGCAGCCGCCGCAGCTGGGCTTGGAGCTTTCCGTCGGTGGCTTGCAGCACGAGCTGGTAGTAGAAGCGAACGCGATGGATCTGCCAGTTGGTGCGCTTGAAGTACATGTACTCCTCGATGCTTGCCGCGAGCACGCCTTCATCGGGCGAATATTCCGTGATGCGGGCCTGCGGAAGCTGTTCGGGGCCTTCGACCAGCGTCTGCTGTACGTAGGACTTGAGCAGTTCGCAGATTTGGGCTTTCGACTTGCCCGGCACGGTGTAGTTCTGCTCGAAGACCACAAAGCCGTTGACTACCGGAACGGCACCAGCGGCATAGCGCTCATCGATTTTTTGCTGTGCCTGAACCGCACAGGGCAGCATCAGGGCCGTCAGCAGGACTAACAGGTATTTCTTCATTATCAGTGTTGATGAGTTGTGAGGAAGTGTTTCCTCTGGTTATGAGCAATTGGGCTGTGGGCTAAAAACCCCTTATAGCCCTATAGCCCCATTGCTCATAACCCAGGAGAAACAGGGTTGTGTCAGATACCCAGGCTCTTGGCTACAGCCTCGATTTTACCAAGAGCTTCGGCTTGGGCGGCGGGATAGTCGGCAGCCTGGGCCATGTGGCTCTTTACCTCGACATAGAACTTGATTTTGGGTTCTGTGCCCGAGGGACGTACGCTGACTTTGGTGCCATCGGCGGTGTACCACTGCAGCACGTTGCTGGCTTCGGGGAAGTCGAGCGGCTGTTCGGCACCTTGTGCGTCGTATGCCTTCAGTACGCCATAGTCCTTGGTGCATACCACGGGTGAACCGGCCAGCTCGGTGGGGCGGTGCAGACGGAAGTTTTCCATCATGGCCTTGATTTCGTCGGCTCCCGACTTGCCCGGCTTCACCACGTTGATGGTCTTGTTTACGGCGAGTCCGTATTCGAGGTAGATTTCCATGAGCACATCGTAGAGCGTCTTGCCCTGGTCCTTGGCCCAGGCACAGATTTCGGCCAGCAGCGAGCAGGCCGATACGGCATCCTTGTCGCGCACGAAGTCCTCGGCCAGGAATCCGTAGCTCTCTTCGCCGCCACCGATGTACTGCAGCTTGCCTTCGTCGAGGCGGATTTGGCGGGCAATCCATTTGAAGCCCGTGTAGCAGTCGTACATCTTGATGTGGTTCTTGTCGGCGATCGACTTGATGAGTTCGGTGGTTACGATGGTCTTGACGATGAACTCGTTGCCCTGCATCTTGCCTTGAGCCTGGCGGTTCATGATGATGTAGTAGAGGAAGATCATGCAGGTCTGGTTGCCGTCGACCAGAATCCATTCGCCCTTGTCGTTCTTGCAGGCCATGCCCACGCGGTCGGCATCGGGGTCAGAGGCCATGACGATGTCTGCGTCGATTTGCTTGGCCAGGTCGAGTGCCATGCTGAGAGCCTCTCCGTTTTCGGGATTGGGGCTCTTCACGGTGGGGAAGTTGCCGTCCTTGACCATCTGTTCGGGCACGGTGTGTACGTTTTCGAAGCCCCAGAGCTTGAGGGACTGCGGAATGAGCATCATGCCGGTTCCGTGGAGCGGGGTGTATACGATTTTCAGGTCTTTCTGTCGTTCGATGCAGGCGGGGTCGATGCTCAGCTCGTGAACCTTCTGGAGATAAATGTCGTCGACTTCCTTGCCGATGATTTCGATGAGAGCGGGGTTGCCCTCGAAGCGGATGTCCTCGACGCTCACCTTGTTCACCTCTTCGATGATGCCCTTGTCGTGCGGGGCGAGCACCTGTGCGCCATCGTCCCAGTAGGCTTTGTAGCCATTGTATTCCTTGGGGTTGTGGCTGGCGGTGAGGATGATGCCGCTCTGGCAGCCGAGGTGGCGGATGGCAAACGACATTTCAGGCGTGGGGCGCATGTCGTCGAAGAGGTACACCTTGATGCCGTTGGCCGAGAAGATGTTGGCTGCACTTTCGGCAAAGAGGCGGCTGTTGTTGCGGCTGTCGTGGCCTACAACGACGCTGATCTGTTCCAGGTCCTTGAAGTTCTTGTTCAGATAGTTGGAGAGGCCCTGCGTGGCGGCTCCCACGGTGTAGATGTTCATGCGGTTGGTGCCTGCGCCCATGATGCCGCGCAGACCGCCCGTGCCAAATTCGAGCGTACGGTAGAAGGAGTCGATGAGTTCCGTCTTGTCGGGGTTTTCGACCATGGCCTTGACGGCCTGTTGGGTTTCGGCATCATAGCAGCTGGAGGTCATCCACTGCTTGGCTACTTGTTCGCACTGGGCGATGAGGTTCTGATTGTTGTCCATATATGATTCTGAATGAGTGTGCAAGGGATGTTTGTCGCATGGTGGCTGGGGTGTCCCTTCGGGGGCGTGCATTCAGCACTTGTCCTCCAGCCGGTGTGTACGGGCGAAGGGGAAGAAGCTACATGTTCTTCTCGGGCAGTATTTCTATCCAGTAGCCGTCGGGGTCGCTGATGAAGTAGAGGCCCATGTCGTGGTTCTCGAAGCAGACGCAGCCCATCGCCTGATGGAAGGCTCTGGTCGCCTCGTAGTCGCCGGGGACGCGCAGACACAGGTGGAACTCGCATTCTCCCAGGTCGTAGGCTTCGGGATGGTCGCGCAGCCAGGTCAGTTCGAGCATGAAGTCACTGCTGTCATTCTTCAGATAGAGTATCTTGAATGCTCCCTCGGGACCGTCGATTTCGCCACAGGGCATCAGGCCCAAGGCCTGCTTGTAGAAGGCCGTGCTGCGCTCGAGGTTGGTCACGTTGATGTTGAAATGGTCGAATCTGCCTTTGATTTCCATGATTGGCTGTGGTTAGGGTGAGTAGGTTATCGGGGCAAAGGTATGTATTATCGGCGAATTTTACTACTTCAGTTGGCAAAAAAATCCCTTTCGAACGTGTGGCAGGTGGACATCAAGTCGCGGTAGATGTCGCTTTCGGACAGCAGGCGGGGGTTGCCAATCAGGAAGAACTGCTTGCGGGCGCGGGTGACGGCCACGTTCAGCTTGCGGTCAACGGCCACGCCGTCCACGTTGTGTACCTCTGAGAGCAGCTGCATCTGGTAGGGCTGTGACACGGTGGTGCTGAACAGGATGCAGTCGCGCTGGCTCCCCTGGTAGCATTCGACCGTGTCGATGGTGATGGCCTCAGCACAGGTCAGGCCGAGCCGGCGCAGCATGCTGCGGATGCAGGCAATCTGGCTGCGGAAGGGCACGATGATGCCGATGGCCTGTTCTGGCTGGAAGCTGGTCTGAGTCTGCGTGGCGTACAGGCTGACGAGGGCTTCGACCACGCGGGCGGCTACCCGGGCCTCCGGCTCGTTGGCCCGCAGGTTTTCGTGGTTGCTGTCTGTCGCGACGGGGAAGAAGCCCATGCGCGTGGTGGCCACAAACTGCTCGAAGGCGGTACGACCCGCTGCAATGGGGAGCTGCTCGGTCTGGTGGGGCAGGGGGACGGCCTGCAGCAGGCCGTGGTAGAAGCGGCGGTTGACGAACTGGCAGATGTCGGGGTGCATGCGTCCCTGCCGGTGGAGCATGCCGACAAACTGCTTGCGGCCAGCCTGACGCTCCAGCAGGTGGAGCCGCTCAAAGAGCGAGTGACGCACGTCGGAGAGGCCCATGCGGAGGAGTTCGTCGCAGTGGGTGGCAGTGCGCGACTCGGGCTGCTGTACGACGGCGGGCAGCTGCTTGTGGTCGCCGATGAGAATGAACTTGCCGATGGCGTCGCATCCGTCGGCCTGCGCACAGAGCAGACCCAGCGCCTGGGGTTCGAGCAGCTGTGATGCCTCGTCTATAATGGCAGCCTCAAAACGCTGGCGGCGGAACAGCACCTGGCTGCCGGTCAGGGTGATGACCGTGCCTACCACGATGGGCACACTGCCTGCCAGCTCCTGCGCTTCGCTGCGGCGTGACAGGGCTTGGGCACGGACAGAGAGCAGGTGGCTCCTGTGGGCTGGCGCGCAGGTGGCGGCGTTCCCCAGTCGCAGATAGTCGAAGGGGAACTCCCGGCCCAGCATGTCGAGCATGGCGCAGATTTCGTCGACGGCGCGGTTGGTGTAGGCCGTGAGGAGCAGTGCGCCATAGGGTTGTCCGGCGGCAGTGCGTGCGGCCCGTTCGAGCAGGTATTCGTGGACCATGCACCGCAGGGCGAGGTTGGTCTTGCCGGTGCCGGGCGGGCCTACGAGCAGATAATAGTCGCGCGCCTGCTTGGCCTGCAGCACGATGTGACTCACGGCTTCGGGCCAGGCTCCCCGGAGCTGGCACGAGGTGTCGGCCTCGGGGTCACGGCGGGCCAGCAGGAGTTCGCGCCTTGGGCGGGTGGCCGTGAGCAGGGCGAAGAGGTTCTGTACCTGCTGCATGGAGGGGCTGTCGGTAGTGTCGTGCTCCACGTTGTAGCGTTTCTGCCGGTCGAAGAGCAGGCGGCTACGCTGTCTGTAGGCCAGTTCGATGCTGATTGAGGAGGGGCTGATGTGGGTCACTGTGCCGCGCAGCAGCTGCCGGTTGGTGACGTTGGCCTCGGGGGTGCCAGCCTCATAGAGCTGTACCATTTCGCCCGCGTTGAAGTTGGGGATGAAGTCGCTGTCATCACTGGGGAGGCTGAAGTGGACTGCAGTGACGGCTCCCTGGCTGTCGGTGTCGGTGTGGTCGAGGCGCAGGTGGTGGAGCAGGTTGCCGGACAGCAGTTTGGTGCGAGTGTCGGCAGTCCAGGTGGCGGCAAAGCCACGCACTGAGTCGGGACGGTTGTCGCTGGTCTTGCTCAGGAAGAGTTCGCCGAAGGTGAAGCGGACGAAGGCCGTGAAGTAGCTGCATAGGCGGCTGTCGGCCTTCAGCTCCTGGAGCGGCTGTGTCACGGCCTCGATCTGTGGCAGCAGGTATTGGCTGTAGAGTTTGCCGCGCAGGTTGAACTGGTTGAGCCGCTGGGGGGTGAGCAGGGGGAGGATGCGTTCGAACTCGCCTTGGGCCAGACGGCGCAGCAGGCAGACGATGCCGTTGCGCAGACTGAGTGTCTGGCGGATGGCAGCAGCCGAGCGGCGCTCGTTGAAGAAGAACGGGTAGGCGGAGTAGAAGAGGTAGGTTTGCAGGTCGTTCCAGTCGAGGTTGAAGTTGCGGCGCAGCATTTCGCCGTAGAGCGACATCTGCATGAGGTGGGCGGCCTTGGGCTTGGGGTGTTCGAGCCGCCAGGTCTCTGCCTTGCCGCTCTTGAGTTCGAGCACGCGGCGGCAGTCGGCGGTCATCACGTCGAGCCGGCCGCGCAGTCCCAGCGCGGGACAGATGAAGGAGGGTTCGAGCATAGCCTGTTCGGGGATGATGCCCACATCGTCGGCCGGGAAGCGTTCGGCCACGGAGCTGCTGATGTGGCGGAACTGTCGGCGGGCTTCGTCGAAGAAGCTGGCCGGCATGACTTCATCGGGCAGGCAGGCGTAGAGGAGCACGTTGTCGCGGAAGCTGCGGCGGGCCGAGGCTTCGAAGGTGGCCTGGCTGCCGTCGTTGATGCAGTCGTCCATGAATTGGTTGGCCATGTTTCCCAAGAGGATGTGGGGATTCGGCTGTGCTGGCCGGAAGGCGTCGATGAGATAGTTGAGCGGGGAGTGGCCGTAGGGTTTCAGACAGTTGGTGAGGGCCGTGACATCGAGCAGGTAGTCGGGTTCGAGGATGGCCATGTAGACCTGCAGCGTCTGTGTCTTGCCGCTGACGGGCACAGCGTCGAGCAGCATGACGTTGGCCCCTTCGCTGAGGTAGCGCGTGTGTGGCTGTTCGTCGGGCGCGGTGCCTTCGGTCTCGAAGAACTCGATGTGGAAGGGCTGGTCGTGGCCGTCGAGGAGGCAGTTGAAGCTATGGGCCGAGGTGATGTGCAGGACCACGCCGCGTAGGGCCTTGCCCGCACCGTTGCCGGCAGCCTTGACGCGCAACGGCCGGATGTGTTGGGGCAGGGTGGGAGGCACGGGCTGGCCGTAGACCTGCATCACGAAGTGGCACAGGTCGGCCAGGTCGGCTTCTTCGGCTTCGGCAGTCGGACGGTAGTCTTCGTGGAGCACGCGGCGGGCGTGTTGCCTGAAGCGGTCGGCGGGGCGATGGTCGATGTGCAGGTGTCGGCACACGGCCACCAGCCGCGAGAACAGGGTGGCGTAGTCGCTCTTGAAGTCTTCCGACTGTTCCAGACAGATGCGGCGGAGCAGGCCCCACAGGCGGGCGTAGCGTATGCGGGGTTCGCCGGGAAGCCGGCTGATTTGCAGCAGTTCTTCGTACATGGCACGGGGCTTTCTCGGGTTAGGCAGTAGCTGGGAGAGCAGGCCATGGCCTGCTCTCCCAGCTACAAGTTAAGGGTTCGTTTCCTTCATCTCCTCGGGTGTCAGAATCTTGTGTTCGCGGCTGTACCGGTTCTTCTTGTGCGGCTTCCGCTCGTTGCCTTCGTGCCGTGCCGCGGCGGCCGATTCGGTCAGGGGTGTTCCGGCGGGTGAGGTGATGGAGCGCACGTCGCCGCCATACTGCTTCCAGCGCAGCATGATGTTCTCTACATAGTTAAACGTCTCGCTGCCTATCATGTAGCCGTGGCGCACGACGGGGTCGCGGTAGTAGCGGGCGCTGCTCAGCCCCTTCACGTAGTGGCCTACATCGGCCCAGCGGTGGGGGGAGCCGCCGTGCTTCCGGGCCAGTGCCTGGGCATCGTTGATGTGGCCCACGCCGCCGTTGTAGGAGGCCAGCACGAACTTCACCCGTTCTTCGGGGTCGCGGATGTCGGTGAAGTGTCCCTGCAGTTCGCGGATGTAGCGTGCTGCTGCCTCCATGTTGGGCGCGGCTTCGAAGATGCGTTCGGGGGGCAGGTTGAGGTGGTGCGCGGTGGCGGGCATAATCTGCATGAGTCCCTTGGCACCGGCCCACGAAACGGCATTCGGGTCGAAGCCCGACTCCTGATAGCATTGTGCCGCGATGAGCCGCCAGTCCCAGCCCGTAGTGTGGGCCGCCTGACGGAACAGGTTGTCGTAGGTGGAGATGATGCCCTTTTCGCGCGAGATGAAAGGGGAGCGCACCGTGCGCCGCACGGTGTGGCGGTGTTCGAGCCGGCTGCGTTCCTGCTTTGCCACGTTCTGCTCAATGTCCTGTGCGTACCACTCGTCCAGTGCCTCGGCCAGGTCGTCGGCTCCCTGCCTTACGGCCCAGGAGGTGTGCTGCTGGGCATGGGAGGCCCCTGCGGCGTGGAGCTGCTGTGTCTGGCACAGTGCGTCGGGCAGCTGGAGGGCTGCCACGTCGGCCTCGCCCGACTTCAGCTGCTGTACCACCTCGGTAGTATCGTTGCAGAGCAGTACACGCACGGCTACGCCCAACGTCGAGGCGAAATGCTCGGCCAAGGCATACTGTACCCCCATGGGCGCGCCCTGGTAGTCGAAGTAGGTGTCAGGGCCGCTCACGGTGGTCACGATGAGTTCGCCCGAGTCGATGATGCGCTGGAGGTTCGGCCCGGTGTGGTTCTTGGCTTTGGCAAAGGCTCCGTTGCGGGCCACCCCCGTTTGGGGCTCGCGCTGCCTGCATCCGCCGGTGGCGAGCAGCAGACACAGCAACAGAGGGGTAAGTGCGGTTTTCATGAGGGCTGGCTACTTGGGTTTGCATCTGGAAGCCCACGCGCAGCGAAGGCTACATTTCAGCCTCCTTGAGGCGTTCGGCGTTTTCGGCCACAATCAGGTGGTCGATGCAGTCCTGGATGTCGCCGTCCATGAACGCCTGCAGGTTATAGATGGTGTAGTTGATGCGGTGGTCGGTGATGCGTCCCTGTGGATAGTTGTAGGTACGGATCTTGGCCGAGCGGTCGCCGGTCGACACCAGAGTCTTGCGGCGCGAAGCGATGTCATCGACGTACTTCTGGTGTTCGCGGTCGTAGATGAAGGTGCGCAGGCGGGCCAGGGCGCGTTCCTTGTTCTTCGGTTGGTCGCGCGTTTCGGTACACTCAATGAGAATCTCTTCGACGACGCCCGTGTTGGGGTTCTTCCAGTTGTAGCGCAGGCGCACGCCCGATTCGACCTTGTTCACGTTCTGTCCGCCGGCCCCGCTGGAGCGGAAGGTGTCCCACTTGATTTCGCCTTCGTTGATCACCACGTCGAAGGCCTCGGCTTCGGGCAGCACGGCCACGGTGGCTGCCGAGGTGTGTACGCGTCCCTGCGTTTCGGTGGCGGGTACGCGCTGTACGCGGTGGACGCCGCTTTCGTACTTGAGCGTGCCGTAGACATCAGCGCCGGTCACCGAGCAGACGATTTCCTTGAAGCCGCCTGCGGCACCCTCACTGGCACTCGACACCTCCAACCGCCAGCCCTTGCGCTCGCAGTATTTGGTGTACATGCGGAACAGGTCGCCGGCAAAGAGGGCGGCTTCGTCGCCCCCCGTGCCGCCGCGTATTTCGAGTATGGCATTCTTGCCGTCCTCGGGGTCCTTCGGCACCAGCATGAGTTTGATGCGCTCTTCGAGCTCGGGGATGCGGCGCTCGCAGGCAGCCACCTCCTCGCGTGCCATCTCCTTCATTTCGGGGTCGTCCTCGCTGAGCAGAATCAGCTTGCTCTCGTCGAGGTTGGCCAGCGTGTCGGCATACTCCTTGCGGGCGGCCATGAGGTCCTCCAGGTCTTTGTATTCCTTGGTCAACCGCACGTAGCGGGGTTGGTCGGCAATGACCGAGGGGTCGGTGATGAGGGTTGAAACCTCCTCGAAGCGGGCTTGCAGTCCGTCGAGCTTTTCCAACAGCGTGTTATTGTCAGCCATGTCTCTCGCTATCAATAGTGAAACTCGCCAAACTCGCTCCGGATGGTGAGCGAGCGGGGGCCTTCTTCAATGTGGCCCACGATTTGTGCATCGATGTTGAAGCTCTTCGACAGCTCGATGACGCGCGGCGCATCGGCGGGGTCGACATAGACTTCGAGGCGGTGGCCCATGTTGAACACCTTGTACATTTCGGCCCAGTCCGTTCCGCTTTCCTGTGCGATGGCCTTGAAGAGCGGGGGCACGGGGAACATGTTGTCCTTCACCACGCGGCAGTTCTCGCCGACGAAGTGGAGCACCTTGGTCTGTGCGCCGCCCGTGCAGTGTACCATGCCATGAATGCGGGGGCGCATCTCGTCGAGCAACTTCTTCACCACGGGGGCATAGGTGCGGGTCGGCGACAGAACCAGCTTGCCGGCGCAGAGCGGAGACCCTTCGACCGTGTCGGTGAGCTTGTAGCTTCCGCTGTATACGAGTTCGTCGGGTACGGCCTTGTCGTAGCTTTCGGGGTATTTTTCGGCCAGATACTTGGCAAACACATCGTGGCGTGCCGAGGTCAGTCCGTTCGACCCCATGCCGCCGTTGTACTCCGTCTCGTAGGTGGCTTGTCCGCTCGAAGAGAGTCCGACAATGACATCGCCCGGACGGATGTTGGCGTTGTTAATCACCTCGCTGCGCTTCATGCGGCAGGTGACGGTAGAGTCGACAATGATGGTGCGCACGAGGTCGCCTACATCGGCCGTCTCGCCGCCGGTGGCATAGATGCCGATGCCCATGTCACGCATTTGGGCCAGCAGTTCGTCGGTACCGTTGATGATGGCCGAGATGACCTCGCCCGGGATGAGCATCTTGTTGCGTCCGATGGTGGAGCTGACCAGGATGTTGTCGACCGCGCCCACACAGAGGAGGTCGTCGGTGTTCATGATGAGGGCATCCTGGGCGATGCCCTTCCAGACGCTGAGGTCGCCCGTCTCCTTCCAGTACATGTAGGCCAGGCTTGACTTCGTGCCTGCCCCGTCGGCGTGCATGATGTTGCAGTATTCGGGGTCGCCGCCCAGTATGTCGGGAATGATTTTGCAGAAGGCCTGCGGGAATATGCCTTTGTCGATGTGCTTGATGGCGTTGTGGACGTCCTCCTTCATGGCCGACACGCCGCGCATCATGTAGCGTTGTTTGCTGTCCATGCTATGTTGAAATGCTGGTTAAAGTAAGGTGCTTTATTGGGCTGGTTTTGAGCTAAAATGAGGTTCAGAACTCTACTGAAGGAGCCTTCTCGGCTCCGGCTTCGGCCTCGAAGGGCGTGCGCTTCTCGAAGCCGAAGATTCCGGCCACGATGTTGGCGGGGAAGCTGCGTATGCCGACGTTGTAGTTCTTCACCACTTCGTTATACTGCCGGCGGCTTTCGTTGATGCGGTTCTCGGTGCCCTCAAGCTGGGCCTGCAGGTCGCGGAAGTTCTCGTTGGCCTTCAGCTCGGGATAGTTTTCGGTAATCATCAGCAGCCGTCCCAGTGCCTGGGAGAGTTCTCCCTGTGCGGCTTGCAGCTGTTTCATCTTTTCGGGTGTAAGTTCGTCGGCGTTCACCGTGAGCTGTGTGGCCTTGGCGCGGGCGGCCACCACGCTTTCGAGCGTGCCGCTTTCGTGCTTGGCATAGCCCTTCACGGTGTTCACGAGGTTCGGGATGAGGTCGGCACGGCGCTGGTATTGTGACTGCACGTTGCTCCAGGCCGTGGCGGCAGCCTCGTCCTTTTGCACCAGACCATTGTACGATGTCAGGGCGCCGCCTACGAGCAGCAGGATAACCACGCCAATGACAATCAGAGAGATAGTACCTTTTGACATAAATGTAAGAGTTGTGTTGTGATTTGTTCAGGTGAAAGGCTGCGGCGTGGGCGACGGGCAGCCGGGAGGGAGAATGAAGCTGCGCGGTGTGGGCTGCTCAGAACCGGCCGCCGGCACCGCCGCCGCCAAACATGCCGCCGCCAAACGAACCGCCGAAGGAGCCGCCGAACGAACCGCCCGAAGAGCGTCCGCCGCCCAGAATGATGGGCCCCATCGCTCCGCCCCCGAAGTTGTTGTTGTTCTCCTCTTTATACACTACCTTCTCGTGGCCGCAGCGGGGACAGCGCAGCGTTTCGCACATGTGCCAGCCCGGGCGGTTGCTTATCTTCACGCGTTGGCGCTTCACCACGCGCAGATGGGCCTGCTTGCACTTCGGACACTTCTGCTGTACGGACAGCGCCACGAAAAGGAAGGTCCAGAACCCAACGAATATCAGACCGCACAAGATTTCTAGGGCCAGGCTCCTGTCGTCCTCTCCGTCCTCTTCGGCGGTCAGCGATTCGTCGCCGCGGATGTAACCGTCGATGGCCTTCATCGTTTCGCTGATGGCCGGCCCCCACTCTCCGCGCTTCAGACGCGGCACCATCACGCGGCGTTCGATGCGGCTGCAGATGGCATCGGGCAGTGTACCCTCTAGTCCGGTGCCCGTCAGGATTTGGTAGGCGCGGTCTTCGGTGGCCAACACGACAATCAGACCCGAGTTCTGCTTGGCCGAACCGATGCCGTGCTTGCGTGCCAGCAACATGCCGAACTCATAAGGGTCGCCTCCCTCAATCTGCTTTACGGCCACCACCACCGTCTGTACGCCCTTGTCCTTTTCGAGGGCGGTCAGCAAACTGTCTGTACTGCTGACGGTCGCTTCGTCGAGCACACCGTCAGGGTTGCACACATGGCGGCGGGCATCTTGCAGGTAGACCATAGGCAGGGTTTCGGCCGTCCACTTTTCGGCATTCAGCGAAAGCGGACAGAGCAGGCAGCACAGCAGCAGGATGGCTGCAAGGTGGTTCAGGTTGCGCATGTCGTTGGGTTTTGGCTGCAAAGCTACAAAAAAACTGTGAGCGGCAGCCCATGAGGTGGAAAAAGCTCGCGGGCACGCGGCGTTTCGGCAGACGGCAGTCGTTCTCTCGGGTTGTCTGGGATGAGGTGATGAGGGGGTAAGGTCGCAAGGCTACCTGCTGGGCAGTCAAGGCTCCCGCTTGTAGGTGGTCGGTCTGAAAGCCATGTGAGGGCCCCATGCACTCATCCCCCGGAGTATGCTCCCTTGAGAGGCGGACGCCATGTCAGCAAACCGCCATGCCACCCAGGAAGAACAACTCGACATGTAGGAAGAACAACTCGGCATGTAGGAAGAACAACTCGACATGTAGGAAAAACAACTCGACATGTAGGAAAAACAACTCGGCATGTAGGAAAAACAACTCGGCATGTAGATTTCGGCGAGGCGTCATCCGGCTGAAACGGAACGGCATGCTCTGCCATCCGACCCGGACGGGGCCAGAAGCGTATCCCCCGAATCGTGATAATAAGCCTTAAAAGTTGCACCTGAAGCTTGTACATGTGAGGAAAAACGCCTAATTTCGCCCCCGTTATGCAATCAAGACTGTGCAGAAAGGGGTGGAAGTGTATTTGTCGCCCACTGTTCAGGTGCGCCGGGCCGCGACGGCCAGCGCGGTTGTGGTCTGGTTGCATTTGAACTGTCTGTCAACTTCTCAAACAGCATGAACGTGAGCTTGAATTTTCGTCATCTATTGATAGCAGCCTTGGCTGCCACGTGCTTCGTGCCCCAAACCGCTGAGGCCCGTAAAAAAGACAAGGACAAGGAGGGGCGCAACGCAGCCTATATGGCCGTTGCACCCGATGCACTGCCCGCCAAGGCAGAGGGCGAGCGCCGCATGGAACATGCCGCCGCAGTGTTTATGCGCACCTCGAACGCCCGCATCAACTCCAAATATAAGGAAGGCATCGACGTGTCGCACTATCAAGGTAGCATCGACTGGGACGAGGTAGTGGGCGGAACCCCCATTTCGTACGTCTACCTGAAGGCTACCGAAGGTGCTTCGCTGGTCGACAAGACCTATGCCCGCAACTTGGCCGAAGCCCGCAGGGTAGGGTTGAGCGTGGGCAGTTACCACTTCTACCGTCCGAACGTGAACTGGCGGCAACAGTTTGACAACATGGTGGCCGTGGTGAAAGCCGAAGAACAGGACCTCGTGCCCATCATCGACATCGAACACCGCGGGGCAGTGAGTGCCGAAGCCTTCATTTCTGACTTGCGCGCCTTCATCGAGAAGGTGACGGAACACTACGGCAAGAAGCCGCTGCTCTACACCTACCACAACTTCTACAACCGCTACCTCACGGGGGAGTTTACCGACTACCACTTTATGATTGCCCGATACCGCACCGACAGTCCCACCCTGAACGATGGCAAGGACTACATCATGTGGCAGTATACCTCGACGGGCAGCATACCCGGCATACGCGGACATGTGGACCGCTCGAAGATCATGGGAAACTACTCTCTCAGCCAGGTCATGATGTAGCGGGCGGCTTGCAGCCACACCCTGACATGGACCGCCGTGCGAAAGCCCCGGGGCCAGCCTACCTGCAACACCCACTCCATATTATATATAGTATAGTATGGGATGGGTGTCGTTGCGTAAGGGGAAAAGTGGGGAGTTTACGGCCGTAACCCTCATTTTTGAAGTGTCGCAGATTGGCTGTTCATAAAAATTGCGCTAATTTTGCGCCGCTTATCGCATGCGCCTGCCGCTCTGGCGAGGAAGCGGATAAGCCCAAACTAAGCATATCAAATACATTCAGACTTATGAATATTTCATACAAATGGCTCAAGGAATACGTTGACTTCGACCTCTCTCCCGCCGAAGTGGCAGAGGCACTCACCAGCGAAGGCCTGGAAGTGGGCAGCGTGAGCGAAGTGCAGGCCGTCAAGGGTGGACTCGAAGGTCTCGTGGTGGGCGAAGTGCTCACCTGCGAAGCACACCCCAACAGCGACCACATGCACGTGTGCAGCGTGAACCTGGGCGAAGGCGAACCTGTGCAGATTGTTTGCGGCGCACCCAACGTGGCTGCCGGACAAAAGGTGATTGTGGCCACACTGGGCACCAAACTCTACGGTGAAGGCGACGAGTGCTTCACCATCAAGCGTTCGAAGCTGCGCGGCGTGGAAAGCCTGGGCATGATATGCGCCGAGGACGAAATAGGTGTGGGCAAGAGTCACGACGGCATCATCGTGTTGCCTGCCGACACGCAGGTAGGCATGAAGGCCGCCGAGTATTACGGGTTGGAAAGCGACTTCGTGATCGAAGTGGACATCACGCCCAACCGCGCCGATGCCTGTTCGCACTACGGTGTGGCACGCGACCTCTATGCCTGGCTCGTTCGCCAAGGCAAGACCACCGCGCTCCACCGCATGGATGTGTCGGCCTTTGCCATTGACAACCATGACCTGGACATCGACATCGAGGTGCAGGCCACCGAAGCCTGCCCGCGTTACTGCGCCGTCAGCGTGAAAGACTGCGAAGTGAAGGAGAGCCCGAAGTGGCTGAAAGAGAAACTCGAAACCGTCGGGCTCCGCCCCATCAACAATATCGTTGACATCACCAACTATGTGATGATGGCCTACGGACAGCCCCTTCACTGCTTCGACGCCGACATGATTGAAGGCGGCAAGGTGGTGGTGCGCACCATGCCCGAAGGCACCAAGTTCGTGACGCTCGATGGCGTGGAACACGAGCTTTCTGACCGCGACCTGGCCATCTGCAACACCTGTGAGGCCATGTGTATTGCCGGTGTGTTCGGCGGACGCGGTTCGGGTACCTACGATACCACGCGCAACGTGCTGCTGGAGAGTGCCTACTTCAATCCGACCTGGATTCGCAAGAGTGCCCGCCGCCACGGTTTGGGCACCGATGCCTCCTTCCGCTTCGAGCGCGGCGTGGACCCCGACGGACAGATCTATGCCCTGAAGGTAGCTGCCCTGCTGGTGAAGGAACTGGCTGGGGGCACCATCTCCATGGAAATAAAGGACGTAGAAGCCGAAGGGCTGAAGAAGCGCTTTGAGGTCGAACTCAACTACCAGTACGTCTACGACCTGATCGGCAAGGACCTGCCTGTCGAGGTGATAAAGGAAATCGTCACTTCGCTTGAAATGCAGATTCTCGAAGAGACATCCGAAGGACTGAAGCTGTCGGTGCCGGCCTACCGCGTCGATGTGCAGCGTCCCTGTGATGTGGTCGAGGACATCCTGCGCATTTACGGCTACAACAATGTGGAGATTCCTACTGCCGTCAGGTCGAGCCTGACCATCAAGGGCGACGTGGACCGCTCGAACAAGCTGGAGAACCTGGTGGCCGAGCAGCTTGTGGGTGCCGGATTCCGCGAGATACTGAACAACTCGCTCACCAAGGAAGCCTACTACAACAACCTCAAGACCTATGCGCCCGACCATCTGGTACGCGTGCTGAATCCCCTCAGCTCAGACCTCAACGTGATGCGCCAGACCCTGCTGTTCGGCGGTCTGGAGAGCATTGCCCATAATGCCAATCGCAAAAATGCCAACCTGCGCTTCTTCGAGAGTGGCAACTGCTACTTCTACGATGCAGCGCGCCACACCCCCGAGCACACGCTGTCGGCCTACTCCGAGGCGCAGTACATGGGCCTGTGGCTGACGGGCAACCGCGTGGAGGGATCTTGGGCACACGCCGACGAGCCGGCTTCGGTGTACCAGCTCAAGGCCCATGTGGCCAACCTGCTGAAGCGCGTGGGCTGTGAACTGGGCGGACTGCAGATTGGCGCAGGCACCAACGACCTGTTCGCCAAGAGCCTGAGCATTGCCGACCGGAACGGAAAGGTGCTGGTCGAGCTGGGCTTGGTGGCCAAGTCGCTCACTGCACCGTTAGGCATCGAGCAGGAAGTCTACTATGCTGAAATCAACTGGACACTCCTGATGAAGCGTGTCAGGAAGAACCAGGTGTCGTTCAAGGAAATATCCAAGTTCCCCGCAGTGAGCCGAGACCTCGCCCTGCTGGTTGACCAGGCGGTGGAATTTGCCCAAATCGAAAAGATAGCCTATGCCTGCGAGAAGAAGCTGCTGAAGCGCGTGGAGCTCTTCGACGTGTATGAAGGCAAGAACCTTGAGCCGGGCAAGAAGAGCTATGCCGTGAACTTCGTGTTGCAGGACGACACCAAGACGATGAACGACAAGCAGACTGAGGCCGTGATGAAGAAAATCATTGCCAGCCTCGAAAAGCAGCTGGGAGCCAAGCTGCGCTGACTTTCGTCCACCGCAGCTGGAAAGCAAAGCAACGAAATATCTCAAAATCCACACATAAAACCAGAAGAATACAATGGGAAGAGCTTTTGAATACAGAAAAGCCGCTAAGATGAAACGGTGGGGTCACATGGCCCGCACCTTTACCAAACTTGGCAAACAGATTGCCGTAGCTGTGAAAGCCGGCGGTCCCGAACCCGAAAACAACCCCACGCTGCGTGCCATCATCGCCACCTGCAAGCGCGAGAATATGCCCAAGGACAACATTGAGCGTGCCATCAAGAATGCCATGGGTAAGGACCAGAGCGAATACAAGACCATGACCTACGAGGGCTATGGCCCCCATGGTGTGGCTATCTTCGTTGACACTCTGACTGACAACGCCACCCGTACAGTGGGCGACGTGCGCTCGGTATTCAACAAGTTCAACGGAAACCTTGGCACAATGGGCTCGCTGGCCTACCTGTTTGACCACAAGTGTGTGTTCACCTTCAAGAAGAAGGACGGACTCGACATGGACGAGATGATTCTCGACCTCATCGACTTTGGCGTTGAAGACGAATACGATGAGGACGAGGAAGAAGGCAGCATCACCCTGTATGGCGACCCCAAGTGCTTCGGCCAAATCCAGAAGCATCTGGAGGAAAACGGCTTCGAGGTGATCGGTGCCGAGTTCACCTACATTCCTAACGACCTGAAGGAAGTGACCGCCGAGGAGCGCGAGAGCATTGACAAGATGGTAGAGCGTCTGGAAGAGTTCGACGATGTTCAGACGGTCTACACGAACATGAAGCCTGCTGAGGACTAAGTCCGCGGGCTGCTTGACATACAAACGAGTTGGCGAAACGGATGCCTGTGCCTTCGTGTTCGCCAACTCGTTAAAAGTACTCAGACCTATGAAGCAGATTGATTTCATTCCACAGGGAGTATGCTCCTATGGCATACACCTTGTGCTCGACGAGCAAGACCGCGTGGCCGAAGTGCAGTTTGCCGGCGGTTGCCACGGTAACCTGCAGGGCATAGCCGCCTTGGTGAAGGGAATGCCGGCCGAGGATGTGGTGAAACGCTTGCAGGGCATACGCTGCGGAAGCAAGGCCACTTCATGCCCCGACCAATTGTGTTGTGCCATCAAGGAACTGATGGCTCGCTGACACAGAAAAGGCTTCAGTGCACGCGGTATTCTTCAGCCTTGACTTGCGTGTCATACACCACAGCCCCTGTGGCCTGTGAACGGTATACGTAGCGGAAGGTGATGCCCTCATCCTTCAGCATCTTGTAGTTCACATCGCCCACCAGTTCGCGCACCAGCAGACGGTGCATCAGTGCTGTCTGTTCGCGCATGGCAGCCTCGTTGGCCGCGGCCAGCGAATACCACAGGGTGTAGACGTGCTGTTCGGGATGGTAGGTCGTGCTGTCGAGGCGCGTTCCGGGCTCCGGTTCCTGCGGACAACGGTTCTCGGTAAATTCCCGTGCCTCACGTTCCAGCCGTTTGTCAAAATTCTCGTGGCAGGACGTCAGGACAGATGTCATGCAGATAGCGGCCCATGCCGCAAGGCTCAGTGGCTTCATGTCAGGTTGAGGTTTGAGAGGTTGAAGAAATGCGCTGCAAATGTATACAAAACCCGCGAGCTTCAGTGCCTGCAGCGTAAGGATAGTGCAGATGGAAGCACAAAAGCCAAGCCTCACTGGGCTTGGGTGTCGGGTGCAGCCAAGACAGCACAAACAACAAGTAAAAAAAGAGTAGACAATATGGAAACAACACATACGCCCCTGACCGAAGAGGCTTTGGAGAGCCGGGTAGGAGAGGCCGTGGCCCTGTTCAAGTCAGGCTATAACTGTTCACAAAGCGTGGTGGCAGCATTTGCCAACCTGTATGGTTTCAGTCGCGAACAGGCTCTGCGCATGTCGGCTTCGTTTGGAGGCGGCATTGGCCGTATGCGCCAGACATGTGGCGCAGCCTGTGGCCTGTTTCAGTTGGCCGGGCTGGACTGTGGCGCGGTGAAAGCCGACGACCGTGAAGGCAAAAGCCATAACTATGCAGTGGTTCAGGAGTTGGCCGAAGCTTTCAAACGGGAGAACGGCAGCCTGATCTGTGCCGAACTGCTCGGACTGAAAGCGCCCGAAGGTACGCCTCAGGCAGAGGCCCGCACAGAACGCTATTACCAGAAGCGGCCGTGCGTCAAGATGGTCGAAACAGCGGCGCGCCTGTTTGCGGATTATTTGAAAAACAGAACTGAATAGTCAGGCAGACATGAGGATATTGCTGCTCGGAGATTACAGCAACGTACACAACACCCTGGCCAAGGGCTTGCGGCAGTTGGGGCATGAAGCGGTGGTGGCATCTGATGGCGACGGTTGGAAGAACTATCCCCGCGACATCGACATGCGGCGGCCTTCGCTGCGCCCGCTCGACAGCGTAGCCTACATGGTCCGTGTGCTGCGCCAGTTCCGCCATTTCCGGGGCTTCGATGTGGTGCAGCTCATCAATCCCGTGTTCATGCCGCTGCGTGCCGAGAAGCTGCCCCCCTTCTACCGCTATCTGCGCAAGCACAACCGGCACATCGTGATGGGAGCTTTCGGCATGGACCATTATTATATAAAGGCGTGCTTGGACTTCCAGACCTTTCGCTACAGTGATTTCAATATGGGTGAAGCCGAACGTCATTCTGCCGAAAACGACCAGTTCAAGACCGACTGGCTGACAGGTCCGAAGGGCAGGCTGAACAAGCTGGTGGCAGCCGATGCCGATGCTATTGTAGCAGGGCTTTACGAATACCATGCCAGCTATCAGGCACATTGCCCTTGGGCGGCGGACAAGTTGCACTACATTCCCTTTCCCATCGTTCCCTCTGACAATGCGGTGTGCCGGATTGCTTCGCAGTCCGATGCAGCCGGACCTCTGAAAATGTTTATCGGCATACAGCGTAGCCGCAGCAGCTATAAGGGTACCGACATCATGCTGCGTGCCGCCCGCCGCGTTGCTGCGCGTTACCCGGAGGACTGCGTGTTGCAGGTGGCCGAGAATGTGCCTTTTGCGCAATACGTCAGACTGCTTGACGAGTCTGACGTGCAGCTCGACCAGCTCTACTCCTATACGCCGGCCATGAATTCGCTCGAAGCCATGGCGCGCGGTATGATTGTGGTGGGGGGCGGCGAACCTGAGAACTACGCCATCTTGAATGAGGATGAGCTGCGTCCCATTGTCAATGTCGAGCCCAACGAGGAGAGTGTCTACAACGCGCTGTGCAGCCTGGTTGAGCACCGTGCCGACCGCGTACCCCGATTGCAGCGACAGAGCGTGGAGTACATAGCGCGCCATCATGACTATCTGAAGGTGGCTCGTCGCTACGAACAGCTCTACAAGTCGTTGGGCTGATTCATCCTTGCTTGGCAGCACACAGTCCAAATGACAGTGCCGCATACGATAAAAGGTTATGAAGCTTCTGCTGAAGCTTCATAACCTTTTTCCATACTGTTACGCTGTCAGCGTATAGTGTGTTTGCAGGTCTATGCCAGGAAAATCATCAGTACAATCTGTGCCATGAGGATGCGCAGGAACATGGCTAAGGGGTAGACGGTACTGTAGCCCACTGCAGGCGCATCGTTTCCAGCAGTCTGGTTGGCAAAGGCCAGTGCGGGGGGGTCAGTGTTCGAACCGGCAATCAGACCCATCAGGGTGAAGTAGTTGAGCTTGAGCGTCTTGCGGGCAACGATACCCATAATGAGGATGGGCACAACAGTGATGAGGAAACCTGTCCACACATAGTGCAAGCCACCGTTCATGATCGTGTCCCAGAACTTGGCGCCAGCCTGTATGCCTACACTGCTCAGGAAGAGCAGCAGGCCGACTTCGCGCAGCATCAGGTTGGCCGAGGTGGAAGTGTAGGTGTTGATCTTGTAACGGTAGCCGAATGCACCAATCAGAATGGCCACTACCAGCGGACCGCCGGCAAGACCCAGCTTCACGCCGCCGCCAAAGTCAATTTGTCCCAAGATGATACCCAGCATGATGCCGAAGAAGATGGCACCCACATTGGGATGGTCAAGCCGCTTCACCGATGCGCCGATAACACGCTTGAGTCGTTCGATGTTCTCTTCGCTACCTGTCACCAGAATGCGGTCGCCCACCTGCAGGCGCAGGTTACGGTCGGCAAAGAGGTCCATGCCGTTACGGGTCACGCGGGTCACGTTCACTCCATAGATGGTGCTGAAGTGCAGCTGGCCGAAGGTCTTGCCGTTGATTTCGGGCTTGGTGATGACCAGGCGGTGACTCACATATTTCGACTGGTCGATGTCGTCCTTCCACTCGCGGTCTTCTATCTGCTCGCCCATGAGAGCCGAGATAGGTTCGGCTTCGTCTTCGGCGCATACCAGGTGAACATCCATGCCGAGTTCGAGTTTTGTGTCACCGTTGGGGATGAACATATTGCCGTCCTTGATGCAACGGGTAATGACGAACTGGCGGTTCAGGAAGGAGTGGAGTTCATGCAGGCTGCGGCCTACCACAGAGGAGTTGTTCACCTTGATGACCAAATGAACGGGTGTGGCGTGAGGGTTACGCTCCTGTTCGAGGCGGATGGCTTCCTGTTCCTTCTCAAGCTTGATGTTACACAGCACCCTGATGAGGATTGTGGCGAGAATGATGCCCACTACGCCCAAGGGATAAGCGCAAGCGTAGCTCGATGCAAGGTCGGGCATACCCGCGGCACCCCAATCGCCAGCAAAGTCTTTCACTACGGTGTTGGCGGCACCCAAACCCGGCGTGTTCGTCACGGCACCATACATCGTGCCGACCATCATGGCCAGGTTGTAGTTGTTGGTGTCGAACACGAGGAAGTAGAGACCCAGCATCACGGCGATGTTCAGCAGCACAATGCCTACCGCAATGAGGTTCATGCCCACACCGCCCTTCTTGAAGGTGGCGAAGAAACCTGGGCCCACCTGCAGGCCGATGCAGTAGACAAAGAGAATCAGTCCCAACTCCTTGACAAAGTCGATGACTTCCTTTTGAGCCGCATGGGTGATGTAGTCACTTGTTGCCGGGTCAATGATGTAGTGGCTGTAGACATGCCCTACGATGATACCGACGAACAACACGAAGGTCACGCCCAGAGATACGCCTCCGAACTTGATCTTGCCCAATTTCACGCCCAGACTGATGACCAGCGCATAGATGACTACCAGATGGGCAATGGAAGCAGGGTTCGTAATGATTTTAAGTAATGATTCCATTGTATTTTTATTGGTTAATGTATTTCCGCAATCTGTAGGGAATGTAAGGTTTTGGCAAAAGTACACATAATTTTTCAGAGCCTTCATGTTTCGCTCTAAAAGTTTGCAGAATGCTTGCTTCCATGTATTCTATGTCTGTGCAGCAAGGGAGTCCAGACACCCTTATCACCATCACTGCATAATGCACCACTGTTCACGGAAGTTTCGCCGTCAGGCTATATTGTCCACTTCTTCCGGGCATCATTGTGCCTCGTGGTGGCCCATCGGGTGAGCGGCCTGTCCTTTCTTCTCCATCTGCTGGCATATATATAAGAAGGAGAAACCGGGCGGTGGTGAGGCCGTTTCGGTTTCTCCTTTTCTGTAGTAGTAGCTTCCCAATGGGGGAGATGCTTTACTTCATGTCGTTTTGCTGTTTCATGGAAATTTCTTCGCCGTGCTTGTCGTAGAAGGCGTATTGCAGGTAGGCGAGTTTCTGGTTGGGAATGATTTTCACGCCGAATCCGTATTTCATCTGCCACTGGCGCTTCAGCGACACGATGCCCTGGTTGATGTAGGCTGCCACGAAGGGGTGAACGTGGAGCGTGAATCGCCTGATGCCGAAGCGGTTGACGAGTGCGTCGATTTTCGTTTCAAGCGCATCGGTAAACAGGATGCTGGGCTTAATCTTGCCCGTTCCGCCGCAGGTGGGGCAGGTTTCTTCGACATTCACATCCATGGCCGGCCGAACACGTTGGCGGGTGATTTGCATCAGACCAAACTTGGAGAGCGGCAGGATGGTGTGTCGTGCACGGTCCTGCTTCATGTTTTCGACCATGCGCTCATAGAGCTTTTGGCGGTTTTCGGGCAGGTTCATGTCGATGAAGTCTACCACGATGATGCCTCCCATGTCGCGCAGTCGCAGTTGGCGTGCCAGCTCATCGGCAGCACCCAGATTCACGTCGAGCGCGTTGGTCTCCTGTCCATCAGGACTTTTTGAGCGGTTGCCACTATTCACGTCGACCACGTGGAGTGCCTCAGTCTGTTCGATGATGAGGTAAGCCCCGTGCTTGTAGGTGACGGTTCGTCCGAGCGAGGTCTTTATTTGCTTGGTTACAGAGAAATTGTCGAAAATGGGCACATTGCCTTTGTAGAGCTTGACAATGTCCTTGCATTCGGGAGCGATGAGTGAAACATAGTCGCGTACTTCGGCCCATACGTTCTTGTCATTGACATAGATGTTCTCGTAGGAAGGGTTGAACAGGTCGCGCAACAGCGCAACGGTGCGGCTGGTTTCTTCGTAGGCCAGTTGTGGCAGTTTGAGTTTCTTGCTGCGTGCTTGTTTCACTCGGCGAATAGCTTCTTCCCAGCGTTCGAGCAGCAGACGCAGTTCGGCGTCAAGTTCGGGAGCCCTCTTGTTTTCGGCCACGGTGCGGATGATTACGCCAAAGCCTTTGGGCTTGATGCTTTGCACCAGTTGCTTGAGGCGTGCACGTTCGGCAGCCGACTTGATTTTGGTGGACACGGAAATCTTGTCGCAAAAGGGCATGAGCACCAGGAAGCGGCCTGCAAACGAGAGTTCGGAAGTGAGGCGCGGTCCCTTGGTGTTGATGGGTTCCTTGACAATTTGTACCAGCAGTTCCTGTCCCACTTTAAGTGTGTTCTGAATGCTGCCGTCCTTGTCGAGTTCGGGCTGCTTCAGCACTTTGTCGGGGGTGGGGTTGCCTTTCCCGGTGTCGCCGATGAGCTGCAAGTATTTTTCCAATGAAGCGTAACGCGTGCCCAAGTCGAGATAGTGCAGGAAGGCATCGCGTTCGAAACCGACATTTACGAAGCAAGCATTGAGTCCGGGCATGAGCTTTCTGACCTTAGCCAGATAGATGTTGCCCACCGAGAAATGTTCGGTTCGTCCTTCGCGCTGATATTCGACAAGTCGCTTGTCTTCCAGCAGTGCGATGGATATGTCTTTGGCAGACACATCTACAATTACTTCGCTTGTCATGTCTTGTTGTTGTTGTGCATGTGAGAGCAGGGCCGTGACAGGTGTGTATATTCAGGGGTGACTGTAGATCCATTATTCTCACAGGCAGGAATGCTAAAAAGGCGAGTAAACGAGGATGCTCCCTCGCGCAGCGGGGCCGGCCTTGCTCGTTTACTCGTCGTGTGTGTCGGGGTGTTCTCATGCGGTTGCCTGTCACAGCGGCATGTGGCGTTTGGCAGTAGGATGGCGGCTATCCAGTTGTCAGGATGCCTGTGCCGTTTCAGTTGGATTCCACAGAGGATGGTACCCATTCTGTGCTGTCTTCATGCCGCTTCGGAATGCTTCGACAAGGAGTCGGTGCAGACTTCTGCTTAGAACATATCCCAAAAAGTCTGGGCAATCGTGCCGGGCTTATTTGCTCTTATGACGATTCTTGCGCAGTCTTTTTTTACGTTTGTGCGTCGACATCTTGTGTCTTTTTTTCTTCTTTCCGTTAGGCATACCTATTACGTTTTATGGTTAATGATGTGAGTTATGAATTGTTGCACTTATTCCTCAGTGGTTGCACTGGCAATGGCATCGGCAAATTCCTTTGAGGGCTTGAACAATGCCACCTTGTGAGCGGGAATGAGGATGGTCGTGTTGGTCATGAGGTTGCGTCCGGTTTTGGGAGCGCGGCGTTTGAGGTAGAAGGTTCCGAAGTTGCGGAAGTTGATGGATTCTCCCTCGATCAAGGTGCTCTTTACAGTGTTTACATACGACTCTATGACGCTTGTTACGGTCTCTCTGTCAACACCTGTTTGCTTTGAAACACACTTGATGATGTCGGTTTTAGTCATGTCTATGTGTAATGATTGGTTGATGTTTAAAGGCATTCTGGCTTTCCGACCCAGCCCGAAGGGCGGCCCGACTCACGCGGTAGGTGGAGGGCTTGGGGCTAAAAGCGGCTGCAAAGATATGATTTTCTGTTGGTTTATAGAAAAAAACGGCTTGTTTTTGCAGCAGGCCTGTTGCTTGGAACTAAGCTTTTACAGGAATTTTTTCGATTCGGCGGATGTGTCGGCCTCCTTCGAAGGGTGTGTTGAGGAACTCATCCATGATTTTGCGGGCCGTTTCGGTGTCGATGTATCGGCCGGGCATGGCCAGTACATTGGCATCGTTGTGCAGGCGGGTCATGTGGGCTATCTCGGGGTCCCATACCAGAGCGGCCCGGATGCCTTGGTGCTTGTTGAGGGTCATCGAAATGCCTTCGCCACTGCCGCAGATGGCTATGCCTTGTTTCACTTCGCCCTGTTCAATGCCGCAGGCCAGTGCGTGGGCAAAGTCGGGGTAGTCGCAGCTTTCGGTACTGTAGGTGCCGTAGTCCTTGAAGGAGATTTGCTTCTCCTTCAGGTAGTCAATGACGTATTGCTTGAGTTCAAATCCTGCGTGGTCGCAGGCTAAACCGATGGTTTCCATATTGATTTGTTGGCTGGATGAAACATGGGTGAGGGCTGCTTCTTTGCTTGCGGGGCTTGGGGCTGTGAGGTTGGTCTTCGGGTTTGCGTTAGGACTTGGGGATGGGGAGGGGCGGGAGGGTGTCATATAACTGTCAGTGCAATCGGAAAAGCCGCTGCAAGCGTAACGTGACACCCCTGTAAGCTCGTAGCCTCTTTCAGCCTCAGGTTAGCCGTGCCCTTAGACTTTCTGCCTATGGCCTCGTAATCGAAGAAGCAACTCCTTTATAATAGGAGGACGGGGTCACTCATGGAGGTAGGCCAGCACTTCCTTGCGGATGTTTTCGGCCGTGTAGCCCAGTTTCTCGTCGAGTACGGTGTAGGGCGCACTGAAGCCGAAGCTTTCCAGGCCGTATACTCTACCGCTGGTTCCCACAAGGCCTTCGAAGGTGACGGGCAGGCCGGCTGTGAGTCCGAATATCTTGCCGCCTGTAGGCAGGAGCGATTCTTGGTAGGCTTTGTCTTGACGGCGGAAGAGTCCCTCGCTCGGACAGCTTACCACGCGTGCCTTGATGTTGTCGTGTTCCAGCAGCAGGGCAGCCGTGTCGGCCAGGGTGCTGACTTCAGAGCCGGATGCCACGAGAATCACGTCGGGGTTGGCTTCGCTTACCACCTCGTAGGCACCTCGCTGCACGCCGGCCTTGTAGTCGGTGTTGGCGGGCAGGTCCTTTACGTTCTGACGGCTGAAGATGAGAGCGGTGGGGGTGTCCATGTTCTCCATGGCCATGCGCCAGCATTCGGTAGTGGCGTGTACGTCGCAGGGGCGGAACACGCGCACGCTGTCGCGTCCGCTGTGGTTCTTCATCTTCTCCATGAGACGAATCTGGGCTTCCTGTTCGACGGGTTCGTGCGTGGGACCGTCTTCACCTACACGGAAGGCATCGTGTGTCCATACGAACTTCACGGGGAGTTCCATGAGGGCAGCCATGCGGATGGCGGGTTTCATGTAGTCGGAGAACACGAAGAAGGTGCCCATGGCGGTAATGATGCCGCCGTGAAGCATCATGCCCATGCATACGCAGGCCATGGTGAGCTCTGACACGCCAGCCTGCAGGAAGCCTCCGGCAAAGTTTGTGCGGGTGATTTCGGTAGTGTGTGCCAGGAAACCGTCGGTCTTGTCCGAGTTGCAGAGGTCGGCCGACGACACAATCATGTTGGGCACATATTCTGACAGCAGCGACAGGCAGGCCGATGAGCCGTTTCGTGTGGGCGAATTGGGCTTCTGCTGCACTTTTCCCCAAGGTATGTCAGGCAGGCGGCCGGCCATCCAGTCGTTCAGCTGGGCCGCTTTTTCCGGATTGGCCTTTTCCCAAGCCTCTTCTTCGGCCTTGCGTGCTGCCACTAAGGTGCGGAGCTCGTTCTTGCGCTCCTCATACATGGCGTTCACTTCGGGACGGATGACGAAGGGGTTTTCGGGGTCGGCACCGAGGTTCTTGATGGTGTTGACATAGGCATCGCCTCCGAGCGGTGCTCCGTGTGTCTTGCAGTTGCGTTCGTATGAGGTATTGTCGGCTTTGCGGCATCCCTTTCCCATCACGCAATGTCCGATGATGAGGGTGGGGCGGTTTTCTTCCTGATTGGCAGCCTTGAGTGCTTCACGTATCTGGTCGGCATCGTTTCCGTCAATTTCGAGCACGTTCCAGTTCCATGCGCGGTACTTCATGCCCGTGTCTTCCGAGATGACTGCTGCCGTTTCGGTGGAGAGCTGTATTTCGTTGGCATCGAAGAACATGATGAGGTTGTTCAGGCCCAGGTGTCCGGCCATGCGGCCAGCTCCTTGCGAGATTTCCTCCTGGATGCCACCGTCAGAGATATAGGCGTATATTTTTTCCTTGGCAAAGCCCGGATTGCCCGTACGGGCATAGAGAGCCTTGGCGGCGATGGCGGCACCTACGGCATAGGTGTGTCCTTGGCCGAGCGGGCCGCTGGTGTTTTCAATGCCGCGCTCAGGGCATACCTCGGGGTGGCCGGGAGTAGGCGAGCCCCACTGACGGAACTGCTTGAGCTCGTCGATGGTGTAGTTGCCGATAAGGGCCAGCTGTGAATATAGCATGGGCGACATGTGTCCCGGGTCGAGGAAGAAGCGGTCGCGGCAGCGCCAGGTGGCATTGTCGGGGTCGAAGTTCAGAAATTCTGAGTAGAGCACGTTGATGAAGTCTGCACCGCCCATGGCTCCGCCAGGGTGTCCGGACTTGGCACGTTCAACCATGCTTGCAGCCAGCACGCGGATGTTGTCGGCAGCAAGGTTCATGAGTTCTTTTGAATGTTCAGTAGACATTGCTATATTCGTTATTGTTTATGGGGCTGAGTTGTTTTGCCTGCAAAAGTAGTGATAATCTGTGACATTCCTGCTATTGTTTATAAGAAAAGCATTCCGACTTGCTTCTGTATGGGTAAAATAGAGCAACTCTGTGCTTGGGCTTTACAGCTCGGCACATGGATTTTTTTCAAGCGGCACTTCGGAAGAACGGTCCGGTCCATAAATTGTGTATAGCCCGGCACATTGTCAGTGGCGTGCCAGAGCTTTTATATTGGGCTGACTGATCCGTTTTCCCTTGTATTGGCGGATATGAAAAACTCCGGTTTCACGCCTTAGGCGGAAACCGGAGTGTATGAAAGTGTAGGGGTCGGTATGGTTTAGCACAGCTTGCGCGAACCGTCGCCAATCACTACGTCGATGACGATGGGCTTCTTGCCATACTTCTCGTTGAACTTCTCAACGACAACCTTCTTGAAGTTGTCGGCCAGTTCGTCGGCAACCAGGTTGATGGTGCAACCGCCAAAGCCGCCGCCCATGATGCGCGAACCGGTTACACCGGCTTCCTTGGCCACTTCGTTGAGGAAGTCGAGCTCTTCGCAGCTTACTTCGTATTCCTTGCTGAGGCCATAGTGGGTTTCGTACATCATCTTGCCGACCATCTCGTAGTCGTTGTGTTTGAGTGCGTCGCAGACTGCAAGCACGCGTTCAACTTCGCCGATCACGTAGCGTGCGCGCTTGTATTCGTTGCCAGTGATGCTGCCCTTTACTTCATCGAGCATTTCCATGGTGGCATCGCGGAGGCTCTCCACTTCGGGATGGGTTTGCTTGATGATTTCAGCTACATGTTCGCACTGGAGGCGGCGTTCGTTGTAGGGAGAACCTGCGAGTATGTGCTTTACGCAGCTGTTCACGAGGATGAGCTGGTAGCCCTTCGGGTTCCAGGGGAAGTAAGCGTATTCGCCGCTGCGGCAGTCGAGGCGCATGAGGCTGCCCTTACGGCCGAAGACAGAGGCGAACTGGTCCATGATGCCGCAGTTGCAGCCTACGTACTTGTGTTCCGTGCGCTGGCCTACGCGGGCCAGTTCCATCTTTTCAATCTTGTTGTCACCCCACAGGTCGTTGAGGGCGAAAGCATAAGTGCTTTCCAAGGCTGCCGACGACGACATGCCGGCACCGAGGGGAACATCACCTGCGAATGCAGTGTTGAAGCCTTCAACGGGAACACCGAGTGCCATCATTTCACGGCATACACCGAAGATGTAGCGTGCCCAGGTTGCAGAAGGTCCGGCCTCATCGTCAAGCGAAAATTCCACGTAGTCCTTCAGGTCGATAGAGTAGGCGCGCACGTTGCGTGTGCCGTTGGGCTTGATTTCAGCAATCATGCCTTGTTCTACAGCACCGGGAAATACAAAGCCATTGTTGTAGTCGGTGTGCTCACCGATCAGGTTGATACGTCCCGGGCTGGCATA
>CAMBOH010000016.1 GCA_945869305.1 uncultured bacterium | reverse complement strand
TTGGCTGGCAGCGTAAAACTGCTTAGCCTTTATCTCAAATTTTAACGAACTATTGCTTATATGTATCGTATCGTTTCATACTGCTTAGTCCTCATTGTCCTCTGTTGGTGGCAACAGATAGTCGCTTGCCTTTGCTGACGAGATAGCCGACTTGCCTGTCTTGCTTTCCTCCAGCTGTCTGTACAGAAAGGGGGGTGACAATTTGTCCCCACCCTTAAGCAAGGGATGGATTACATTCAGAAACTTTGGAATCAGGATAAGCGTATGGAGGAAAGTTTCGTAAGCGAAGAGGAGGTGAAAGAGAAGAAACTCCGGCAGGAAGAAATGTGGGAACGAAGGACAACAGGCCGGCTACCCCTTGAGGATGCGCTTGATGTCGTTGAGTTTGTTGAGTGCTTCGATCGGGGTGAGGTTGTTCACATCGAGGTGGAGGAGTTCGTCGCGTATCTGGCAGAGCACAGGGTCGTCGAGCTGGAAGAAGCTGAGCTGCGTGGCCTTGTCGGTGCGCACTTCGCGTTCGGCCGGTACGGTGACACCGGCTTTGGATCCGGCAGCCTCCAGATCGAGCAAAATCTGTTCGGCACGGCGCACAATGCTGGCAGGCATACCGGCCATGCGTGCCACGTGGATGCCAAATGAGTGTTCGGAGCCTCCCCGCTGCAACTTGCGCAGAAATATCACCTTGTTGTCCACCTCACGCACCGACACATTCCAGTTCTTGATGCGCTCAAAGCGCTTCTCCATTTCGTTCAGCTCGTGGTAGTGGGTGGCGAAGAGGGTGCGGGCATGGGCCCTTTCGTTTTCGTGGATGTGCTCCACGATGGCCCAGGCGATGGAAATGCCGTCGTAGGTCGATGTGCCGCGTCCGAGTTCGTCGAACAGCACGAGCGAACGCTCCGACAGATTGTTCATGATATTGGCCGCCTCGCTCATCTCGACCATGAATGTGCTTTCGCCCACAGAGATGTTGTCGCTGGCCCCCACGCGGGTAAAGATTTTGTCGACCACCCCGATGCGTGCCGACTCGGCAGGTACGAAGGAGCCAATCTGGGCCAATAGCGTGATGAGGGCCGTTTGGCGCAGCAGGGCACTCTTACCGGCCATGTTGGGACCGGTGACAATGATAATCTGCTGTTTCCGGGTGTCGAGCAGCACGTCGTTGGGCGTGTATTCCTCGCCCGGAGGCATGAGTGTCTCGATGACCGGATGGCGTCCGGCATGGATGTCGATGACGAGGCTTTCGTCGACCACAGGGCGCACGTAGTGTCGTTCGCGGGCCACTGCTGCCAGGCTTTGGAGCGCATCGAGGCGGCTGAGCGCGGCGGCATCGGCCTGCAGGGGCGTGACGTGGCAGGCCACCTGGTTCACCAGTTCGAGGAAGAGACGGGCCTCCAGTTCGAGAATGCGGTCTTCGGCTCCGAGAATCTTGTCCTCATACTCCTTCAGTTCCTGCGTGATGTAGCGTTCGGCCTGTGCCAGCGTCTGCTTGCGCACCCAGCCAGCCGGTACTTTGTCCTTATACGTGTTTCGCACTTCGATGTAGTAGCCGAACACGTTGTTGAAGCCTATTTTCAGGCTTGGTATGCCCGTTTCGGTTATTTCGCGCTGCTGTATTTTCAGCAGGTAATCCTTGCTCGAAGTGGAGATGTGTCGCAGCTCGTCGAGTTCGTCATTGAAGCCGTCGGCAATGACACCTCCCTTGTTTGCCATGAGAGGTGGGTCGGGTCGCAGCGTACGTCCAATGCAGTTGCGCAGTTCGGTGAGTGCATCGAGCTGGATGCCGATTTGCCGGATGGCTTCGTTGTCGGCGTGTTGGCAGGCATACTTGAGCAGGGCGGTGCTTTCGAGGGCCATGCGCAGCTGTTGGAGTTCGCGGGGGTTGACGCGGCCTACGGCCACACGCGACACGATGCGCTCCATGTCGCCGATCTTGGGTAGCTCCATCTCGCAGAGTTCGCGAAAGTCGGGATGCTTGAAGAAGTGCTCCACGCTGTCGAGCCGTTCGCCGATGGCCTTGACAGTGCGCAGGGGGAAGATGAGCCACCGGTGCAGCATGCGCCCTCCCATAGGGGTGAGGGTGCGGTCGATGACCTGCAGCAGCGACGTGCCGCCCTCGGCCATGGGGCTGACGAGTTCGAGGTTTCGGGTAGTGAAGCGGTCCAGCCTCACGTAGCTGTCTTCCTCGATGCGGCGCAGGGCCGTGATGTGGGAGGTCTGTGTGTGTTGTGTGAGTTCGAGATAGGTGAGAATGGCCCCGGCGGCGACCAGTCCGTCGTGGAGGTGGTCGATGCCGAAGCCCTTGAAGTTGCGCACCTGGAAGTGGCGGGTGAGCTTTTCGTGGGCCGTTTGGGGTGTAAAGGCCCAGTCGTCGAGTTCGAACAGGAAGTTCTTGGTGCCATACAGCCCTTCGAAGCGGGAGCGCAGTCCGCGCTGCACCAGTACCTCCTTCGGCGCGAAGCCGGCCAACAGCTTGTCGATATACTCTACAGTACCTTCGGCCAGCAGAAATTCTCCGGTCGAGATGTCAAGAAGCGAAATGCCGATGGCGTGTGCACCGAAGTGGATGGCAGCCAGAAAGTTGTTTTCCTTGGCTGTCAGCACATTGTCGGTCATTGCCACACCAGGCGTGACCAGTTCGGTAATGCCCCGCTTCACGAGCTTCTTGGTGAGCTTCGGGTCTTCGAGCTGGTCGCAGATGGCCACACGATAGCCGGCACGGATAAAGCGTGGCAGGTAGGTGTCGAGTGCGTGATAAGGGAATCCGGCCATTTCGGTCGATTCCTGGTTCTTGTTGTTTCGCCGGGTGAGGGTAATGCCCAGCACCTTGGCAGCCGTAACGGCATCAGAGGAATACGTTTCGTAGAAGTCGCCACAGCGAAAAAGCAGCACGGCATCAGGGTTCTTGGCCTTGAGGTCGAAGAACTGCTTCATCATGGGAGTGAGTTCGGGCGTTGACATGTCTTTGCACTGGGGGGAGCAGGCAGGATGCCTGCTTGATTTGCACTGGATGGCGGGAGGTTTTGAAGGATAATGTAAAAAGAAAGGCTGTAGAGCGAGGGTGGGAGGGCGCTCTCGGTGACTGCGCCACGGCAGCCGGGCCTCTTAAAGCCTTCAAAGGTTCCGAAACACCGTCTCGGAACCCTTGAAGGCTTTAGGGGCATCCTGTCAATGAGGTGTGGTAGGTCTGTTCACTTACCCCGGCCTGATTGACTGTTTCCCCTTTAGAGAAAAATAAAGAAGTACCCCCACTGAGAATCGAACTCAGATCACTGCTTTAGGAGAGCGGTGTTCTATCCATTGAACTATGAGGGCCTTTTGGCGGGCAAAGATAGCGTTTTTAGTTTAAAGTCTGCCGCCCGAAGTTCATAATTGTGCCGTTCGAAGGAATATTCCGGTCTTGTCTGCCCGTCAGTTGCGCCTGTTCCAGGGCTCTCACTTCGTCTATGCTCAAGCCCGTAATGTCGGCTATCATGTCCAATGCAAATCCGTAGGCTTTCATCTTACGGGCATTTTCAATCATGTTTTGCATGCGTCCTTCCATGCGTCCTTCCATACGTCCTTCCATACGTACGCCTTCAAACACGCTGATGGTGTCGCGGTACTTCTTGAGAGCCTCGTCGTATTTCAGCCGTTCGGCGCGGGACATGCTTCCCACGTCAGCTATGCTCTCAAGTTTCCTGAACACGGCGCTTTGCGCCGCCCAGGGCAGTCTGTTTAATGTATCCATATTCTTTAGCAAATAAATCCAGCGTTCCACTTGGTTGTTACATTCATCAGCCTCCTTCTCGAACAACGGGAGCTGGAGGTATATCATCCGCAGCTTGTCGGAGAACTGTTCCACCGTACCCTTCTCTGACAGGACCACATCCGTGCGGACAGGACCACATCCGTGCGGAACTGCTTTTTGAAGTCAAACGGGCAGAAGTTCAGGAAGGCCACCAGATAGACCGAATCTATCGCATAGTTCCAGACCGACCCCCGCTCGCCTTGGCGGGCTATCGCTTCTGATACATAGTATATGCTCCTGTTCTTGAAGAAAGGCTGCGACTTGTTTTGCATCTCAACAATAATCTTCTCGCCATCGTCGGTCTCGCAATATATGTCGTAGATGAGCGACCTGTCTTCTTCGAACAGTGCGGGTTGCTCCTTGTCGAGAAAGGTCAGGTTGGCCATATGTTTCTCTCCCTCAAACAGGCTGTTGAGGAAGTCGAGCAGCAGCGGTTTCGACAGCTCCTGTCCGAAGATTCGCTTGAAACCGATATCGGTGAAAGGATTGATGTATTTTGCCATGTCCCACTTTTGCTCGCAAATGTAGAAAAAAATCCCAAGATTCAACACCGACACTATAAAATTTAAATCCAAGTTCCGCAAGTTCAATCAGGGAATAAGTGCAAGCGTTCAAGGCGCTTGAAGAAGGGACAGCGATTGCTCACGTGAGAGCAGAGCCATGCTTGCACTATCTTTAGATAATATAGGCTGCGCTCGGCAAAAAGCTCAAGCAAGCTTGGCTCTTTGCTCTCACTTGCACTATCTTTGCCCACTCAAAGCAGAGGAAGGCCCTTTGGGCCGAGAAAAGTGACAAGCAAGTAACGACTAAACCAGATGAACATACCCGAAATAACTGCCGTCGAAGCGGCTTCGCTCATCCAACACGGTGACCTCCTGGCAGTGGGAGGGTTCGGACCTGCAGGCTCGCCTAAATTGATTACACCAGCGCTGGCACAACGGGCACGCAAGGAACACGAAGCGGGAAGGCCCTTCAAGGTGAGTGTGGTGACTGGTGCTTCGATTGGTGCCAGCTGCGACGGCGAACTGGCAAAGGCTGAGGCCGTCGACCGACGCTTGCCGTTCAGCGTCAATGCCGACATGCGACGTGCCTATAACCAAGGCGAGGTGCGCTACAACGACTTGAACCTTTCGGACAATGCTTCCCACCTGAGGCAAGGGCTCACCGGACGCGTGAGCTGGGGCATCATCGAAGCCTGTGACGTACAGGAGGTGCAGGGAAAGGTGCGCCTGTATCTGACTGCGGGTATCGGCATTGCCCCCACCATCTGCCGCATGTCCGAAAAGGGGGTCTTCGTGGAGCTGAACGCCTGGCATTCGAGCAAGATTATCGGCATGCATGACATCTACGAAATTGAGGACCCCTGGTTCCGTGCTCCGATTCGCATCACCCACCCGATTGAAATCATCGGTCTGCCCTATATAGAGGTGTCGCCCGACCGTATTAAGGGCATCGTACACACCAACCTGCCGGATGAGGCCCGCACCATGAACCAAGGTTCGGCCGAGACCGACCGGATAGGGCAGCACATGGCCGAATTTCTGGTGTGGAACATGAAGCAGGGCTACATCGCCTCACACAAGCTCATCCTGCAGAGCGGCGTGGGCAGCGGGGCCAATGCCGTGATGGGCGCATTGGGGCGGTGTAAGGAGGTGCCCGACTTCCAGATTTATACCGAGGTGTTGCAGGAAGAGGCCATGCGGCTCATTGCCGAAGGCAGGGTGGTGGCGGCTTCGACGGGTGCCCTGACGCTGAGCCCCGAATGCCTTCAGAATCTGTATGCCAATATCAACGACTACCGCGGACGGCTACTGATTCGTCCGTCAGAAATATCAAACTGCCCCGAAATCATCGCCCGACTGGGCATCTGCTCGCTCAACACGGCGGTCGAAGCCGACATTTACGGCCACGTGAACTCGACCAAGGTGGGCGGAACCTACATGATGAACGGTGTGGGCGGCTCGTGCGACTTCACGTGCAATTCCATGCTGGCTACCTTCACCTGCTGCTCGACAGCCAAGGAGGGACGTATCAGTTCAATTGTGCCTTTCTGTTCGCATGTGGACCACACGGAGCATTATGTCGACGCCATAGTCACGGAGTACGGTGTGGCCGACCTGCGCAACAAGTCGGCCTTGGAGCGCGCCGAGGCCTTGATTGCCATAGCCCATCCCGACTACCGCCCCATCCTGCGCGAATACATGCGGCTGGCCTCGAAGTGCGGGGGACACACCCATCACCTGCTTAGTGCAGCCTTTGCCCTCCACGACACTTACCGACGCAAGGGCGACATGAGGCTGGTGGATTGGGGAGAATACGTTCGTTGAGGAGTTGAAGAGTTGAGAGTTAAAGGTTGAAGAGTTGAAGAGTTGAAGGTTGAAGAGGTTATAATATTACTGTTTGAGCGGACGATGTTCAAGCGTCACAACTGTAACTTTATAACCTCAAACCTCATAACCTCATAACCTCATCCCTCATCCCTTATAACCTCATCCCTCATAACCTCATAACCTCAAACCTCATAACCTCAAAACTCATCCCTCATAACCCCATAACCTCATAACCTCATCCCTCATAACCTCATAACCCCATAACCTCATAACCTCATCCCTCATAACCCCATAACCTCATAACCTCATAACCTCATAACCCCATAACCTCATCCCTCATAACCTCATAACCAGAGAAATATATATACAATGGATTTTCTACACATAGTCATACAGATGCTGATGATATTCGGCATGGTGTTGGTAGGCTTTGCAGCCGCCAAGCTGGGCCTGTGGGCCGGCGAACTCGACCGCAAGCTGTCGGTGTTCATCCTGAACGTGTCGATGCCGGCCCTGATTCTGGCTTCGGTGATGGGTCAGGGTCTGGCCTTCGAGCGCAGCGAACTGCTGTCGTTGGGCATTGTGTCGGTGGTAAGCTACGTGGTGCTCATAGGCATGGCCTGTCTGTTGCCCGCCCTGATGCGTACCCATACTTCGCGTCGGGGGCTGGCCCGTTTCATGCTGGCCTTCGGCAATGTGAGCTTCATAGGCTACCCCGTGTGTGATGCCGTGTTCGGACCGAAAGCCGTGTTCTGCGCTTCGGTGCTGAACATACCCTTCAACCTGCTCGTGTTTACCGTGGGCGTGTCGTTCATCAACGGAGGCAAAGCCCGTTCGGCGTTCTCGCCCAAGCTCATCCTGTCGCCCTGTGTGACGGCTTCGCTGCTGGCGGTGCTTATCGCCCTCACGGGGTGGCAGGTGCCGCAGCCTGTGGGACAGTTCTTCCACATGTTGGGCGACATCACCACGCCCTGTGCGCTGCTCATCATCGGGTCGAGTCTGAGCCACATACCGGTGGGCGACATGATGGGCAGCCGCTTTATCTACAGCATCGCCGTATTGCGTCTGTTGGCGCTGCCCGTGCTGGTGGGATTGGTGTTGAAGCTGATGGGTATAGACGATATGGCGGCCGACGTGGCCATGGTGTTGAGTGCCATGCCTGTGGCTACCAATGGCATCATGCTGTGTCTCCAGTATGGCAAGGACGAACGCGTGATGACCCAGGGGCTCTTTCTCACCACCCTGTTTTCGGTGGCCAGCATTCCGCTGGTGGCCTATCTCACCCAAATCATCTGAATCACGTCTCCCTCCCCCTCTCTCCCCATGAATTTGCTCCTTATTATAATATGTGTGGTTCTGGCCTTTGCGGCAGGCTATGCCCTGGCCACCCTGCGCACGCAGCGCGAAGCCGTTCGGGCCAAGGTCCTGCTCGAAGCCGAACGCAGGCACAGCGACGAAGGGATGCGCAGGCAGGCGGCCGCCCTGCGCACGGAGTTCAAGGCCATGTCGGTCGAGATGATGCGCACTCAGGGCGACCAGCTGCGCGAGCAGCACCTTCACAGCCTGGAGGCACTGCTCACCCCCTTGGGGCGCAACATTGAGCAGTTCCGCACGCAATTCGTTGCGGGCCACGCCTCGCTCGACCGCTACATCGGCGAACTGGTCAAGCAGACCTCGGCCCTGGGACGCGAGGCCGACGACCTGGCCAAGGCACTGAAGGGAAACAACAAGCTGCAGGGCAACTGGGGTGAGGCTGTACTGGCCAACCTGCTGGCCACGGCCGGGCTGACCGAAGGGCGCGACTACACGCTGCAACAGCACCACCAAGGCGAACAGGGCAGCCGGCTCATTCCCGACGTGGTCGTACACCTGCCCGAACACCGCAACGTGGTCATCGACTCGAAGGTGTCGCTGAAGGCCTATGCCGAGTATGTGGCGGCCGACGAGGCCGACGTGCAGGAACAGAAGTTGAAGGAACACGTGCGCAGCGTGAGGCAGCATGTCAGGGAACTCTCGGCCAAGAACTACGCCAAGACCGTGCCCGACAGCATCGGCTACGTGCTGATGTTCATTCCGGGCGAGGCAGCCTATGTGGCGGCAGTCAACGCCGACCCGCAGCTGCCCGCCGACGCCTATGCGGCCCACATCATCCTCATCAACCCTACCAACCTGCTCATGGCCCTCCAGCTGGCCTACAACCTGTGGCAGAGCGAGCTGCAGAGCCGTTCGGTCCAGGAGATATACCAATCGGCCGAAAAGCTCTACAAGAAGTTCAGCCTCTTCGCCCGCAACTTCGTGAAGATCGGACATTCGCTCAGCCAGCTACAACGCACCTACGACGAGGCACACGGACAGTTGACCGCGGGCCGAGGCAACATCGTGAGCCAACTGGAGGGGTGGAAAAAGAAAGGGCTGACCCCCTCGGCCAACCTGCCCGACGAGCTGACCCGCGAAGCCGACGAAAACGGCAACGACTGATGCGAGGCACAGCGATGCCAGCTATCATAGTGCCCAGAGAAACAGGCTGCTTTATGTCCGTATGGGAATGGGATATAGATAAATAGCCATTTTTTTGCCTGTTTGTTTGTCAGATTGTTCAAAAGACCTACCTTTGCTTGCGCAATCTAAACATAAAAACACTCATCAAACCATCATGGAAAAAGTAGACCTGCTTGACCTGAAAATACTCAAAATCATTTCGGTCAATGCACGCATTCCCTTTAAAGACGTGGCAGCCGTGTGCGGCGTATCGCGTGCCGCCATCCACCAGCGTGTGCAACGCCTCATCGAAGCCGGCGTGATTACAGGCTCTGGCTATAACGTTTGTCCCAAAAGCATAGGCTACAGCACCTGCACTTATGTGGGAATCAAGCTCGAACGCGGCTCGATGTACAAAGATGTGGCCGCCCAGCTCGAAAAGATACCCGAAATTGTGGAGTGTCACTTCACTACCGGCCCCTACACCATGCTCATCAAGCTCTACTCGCGCGACAACGAGCACCTCATGGACTTGCTGAACAACCGCATACAGGAAATACAGGGGGTCATCTCGACCGAAACGCTCATCTCGCTCGAACAGAGCATCAGCCGTACGGTGCCCGTGGTGATAGAGAGCATCGAATAGGTCACTCAAGGACAGGGATGCAGCCCCCTCCTTGAAGGCGGCGGGCGGCACTGACGATTCCCGACCGAAACCAAACACGCGACCATGAACTATACAAGTCTCCTGATCGGATTAGCCACCTTCCTCATCATCGGGCTGTTCCATCCCATTGTCATCAAAACAGAGTATTACTTCGGCACCAAGCCGTGGTACCTCTTTCTCATAGCAGGCATCGGCGCCATAGTCGGTGCCTGCTTCATAGACCATGTGCTGGGCAGTGCGCTGCTCGGCATAACCGGCTTTTCGTGTCTGTGGTCCATCCACGAGCTGTTCGAACAGCGCGAACGGGTGCGCAAGGGATGGTTCCCGAAAGGGCCGGGCCACGGAAAGTAGTCCCACAGGGAGTGCGGGCCGCAGGCCTGCACCTACAGCCAAAGCCCTGCGTCATCCCACCGTTTTTATCCTCAAACTGCGCTCCGGCGCACCATCCCCCCCTCCCCATGTCGCCCTTTGACATCGAATCACAACTCAACCACATCAGGCAATGCAGCAGCGAAAAGGCCGGCAGCCGTCCGCTCATTGCCCTTACCGGCAACTACGACGAAGGCCGCCTGCAGTTGCTCCCCGGCTATTTCAGGTCGGTCGAAGCGGCTGGCGGCGTGGCCGTCGTAGTGCCTCCGCGCCTGCATCCTGACGCTTCGCTCATAGACCTGCTTGACAGGGTAGACGGCGTGTTGCTCACCGGCGGTGCCGACCTGAATCCGCTCTTCGACAACGAAGACCCCATTCCCGCCTTGGGCGGCATATCACCCGAGCGCGACGCCTTCGAGCTGGCCTTGGCCCGTCTGGCCCATGACCGGCAGATGCCCCTGTTCGGCATTTGCCGCGGCATACAGGTGCTGGCAGCTGCCCTGGGCGGCAAGGTGAGCCAGGACCTGGCAGCCTGCCATCCCGGACAAAGCCTCATCAAGCATTCGCAGCAGGCTCCGCGCGGAGTGGCCACCCACTGGGTGAGCGCCGAAGCCGACTCCATCGTGGGCCGGCTGTTGGGCCGCCGCTTTGCCGTAAACTCCTTCCATCACCAGGCTGTGGCACAGCCCGGACCGAACTTCCGCGTAACGGCCCGGTCGGCCGACGGCGTTGTCGAAGCCATCGAGAGCACCGACTTCACGCCGGTCATGGGCGTGCAGTGGCATCCCGAATGCTTCCTGCTCGAAGGCGACCGCCAGATGATGCCCCTGTTCGAGCATTTTGTACAGCAGGCAGCCCAGTTCAGGCGCACCCGAATGCTTCACCGCCACACCCTGACGCTCGACTCCCACTGTGACACCCCCATGTTCTTCGACAAGGGAGTAGACCTGACCCGCCGCGACCCGCAGCTGCTGGTCGACTTCCAGAAAATGCGTGAGGGCATGCTCGATGCCACCGTCATGGTGGCCTACCTGCCTCAGGGCGAACTCACCGACGAAGGCCACCATCAGGCAGGCATGCAGGCCGTGCGCCTGCTGGACGAGATAGCGCAGCGCGTGGAGGCCGCCCCGGGCGTGGCCTTGGCACAGACACCGGCCCAGCTGGCTGCCAACAAGCGGCAGGGACTGCTCTCGGTGATGCGTGGCATAGAAAACGGCTATGCACTGGGCACCGATCTGAAACAGGTGGAGCGGTTTGCGCGGATGGGCCTGGTCTACATCACACTGTGTCACAACGGCGATAACCTGATCTGTGATTCGGCCCGCCGCTCGCAGCAGCTCCACGGTGGCCTGTCAGACTACGGGCGGCAGGTGGTCGCAGAGATGAACCGTTGCGGCCTGATGGTCGACCTGAGCCATGCGGCCGAATCGTCCTTCTACGACGCCCTGGCGCAGAGCCGCACGCCAATTGTGTGTTCCCACGCTTCGTGCCGGGCCTTGTGTGACCACCCGCGCAACCTTACCGACGACCAGCTTCGGGCCTTGGCCCAGGCGGGCGGAGTGGTCCAAATCACCCTCTATGCTGGATTCCTGCGGGCCGAAGGCGACGGCACGGCCACGCTCGACGATGCTGCGCGCCACCTGTTGCACGCCATTGAGGTGGCAGGCGTGGAGCATGTGGGCATAGGCACCGACTTCGACGGCGATGGCGGTGTGCCCGGTCTGGCCTCCGCCTCACAGTTGCCCAACCTGACCAGCCTCCTGCTCTTTGAGGGGCTGACCGAAGCCGACTTGGCCCGCATTTGGGGCGGAAACTTCCTGCGCGTCATGCAACAGTGCCAACAGGCCCGTACCGCCTTTTAGCCGTGCACCTGCGTGCTGGACAATACAATCAACCGATAAACCACATAACCGATGAAACCCTTCGACTGGCCCCTCCTGCTCGGCTTGATAGCCCTGCTGCTGACGGGCTGTAAAAACCAGAATTCCACTGCCTCCGACACAGCCTCCGACACCATCGCCGTGACCCAGGTGCAGTTTGATGCCGACTCGGCCTATGCCACGGTGGTGGCGCAATGTGATTTCGGGCCGCGCGTGCCCAATTCGCAGGCCCACGCCCAATGTGCCGACTACATTATGGCGCGCTTCAAGTCACTGGGGCTGGCCGTCAGCGAGCAGCGCGCCGACCTGACGGCTTGGGACGGGACGGTGCTCCATGCCCGCAACCTGATAGCTTCCTACCGGCCCGAACTGGCCGACCGCATCCTGGTGTGTACCCACTGGGAGAGCCGGCCGTGGGCCGACGCCGACCCCGACAGCACCAAGCACCGCCAGCCTGTGATGGCTGCCAACGACGGAGCCAGCGGTGTGGCCGTGATGCTTGAACTGGCCCGCCTGCTGCCGCAGCTCAATCCGGCGTTTGGCGTAGACTTCATCTGTTTCGATGCCGAAGATTACGGGATGCCCTACTGGGCTGAGAGCCAGAGCGAACAGGCGGGGAGCGACTGGTGTTTAGGCTCACAGTATTGGGCGGCCCATCCGCACGTGCCGGGCTACAAGGCACACTTCGGCATCCTGCTCGACATGGTGGGAGGCCGCGATGCACGCTTCTGCTACGAAGGGTTCTCCATGCGCTATGCCCGAGAATGGATGGTGCGCACCTGGGATGCTGCCCAGCGCGCCGGTGCCGCCCACCTGTTTGTGCAGCAGGAAGGAGGCTATGCCCAGGACGACCATGTGCCCCTCAACGAGGTGGCCGGCATACCCACTTTCGACATCATCCCTTATGTCGAGGGAGAAAACAGCTTTGGCGCAACCTGGCACACGGTGAGCGATACGCCCGAGAACATTTCGCGCGAGACGCTGAAAGGCGTGGGCCAGACCCTGCTGCAGCTGTTCGCAGAGAATCCGATAATCCAATGACGTTATTCAGCTTACTTGACACTCATGCAGACAATCAACGAAATACAAGAAGAAATCATCGAAGAGTTTTGCGGTCTCGATGACTGGATGGACCGCTACCAACTGCTCATAGACTTGGGGGAGGAACTCGAACCGCTGCCCGAGAGCGACAAGACCAACCAGAACCTCATCGACGGTTGCCAGAGCCGCGTGTGGATAGTGTGTGAAGAACACGACGGACTGCTCGACTTCCGTGCCGAGAGCGATGCGCTGATCGTGAAGGGCATTGTGTCGTTGGTGATACGTGCCGTCACGCACCACAGCCCGCAGGAAATACTCGACTCACCGCTCTACTTCATTGAGCGCATCGGACTGACCGAACACCTCTCGCCCACCCGCTCCAACGGCCTGCTCGCCATGATCAGGCAGGTGCGCATGTATGCGCTGGTCTACCAGTCGATGAACTGACCGAAGCCACAAAACAGAAGGGCTGACACCTCGCAAGAAGTGTCAGCCCTGATTGTTGGCTGCCATAGGTTCGCCGGGACAGCAGGGTCGCCCCCGACACGCCATCACGTGGCGCGCAGCGTTCATCCAAACCAGCACATGATGATGAGCTGGGCAATGATGACCCGCAGAAACATGCACAGGGGGTAGACAGTGGCATAGGCCACCGAAGCCTTGTCGCCCGGCAGGGAGTCGTTCACGTAGTTCAAGGCAATGGGGTTGGCCATGGCACCGCACAACATGCCCGCCGTGGCGGCATAGCTGTTCTTGCCCGACACCACGCTGACCACGCTCATCACCATTACGGGCAGGAGCGTGATGACCATGCCGATAGCAATCCACCACAAGGCGGCAGGCTGCATGACGGTGCTCACGAAGTCTCGACCGGCATCGAGCCCCAGACAGGCCAGATACATGCTCAGTCCGAGCGAACGGATCATGAGGTTTGCACTGGTAGTGGTGTAGGCCACCATGTGGAAGCGCGGGCCGTAGGCGCCGATGAGCAATCCCATGACGATGGGTCCGCCGGCCAAGCCCAGTCTGACGGGATAGCTGATGCCTGGGAAGTAGAGGGGGATGCTGCCCAGCAGGAGTCCGAGCACGATGCCGATAAAGATGGTGACCATGTTGGGCTCATCGAGCTGCCTGACCACGTTGCCCAGCTCGCTTGCCACATGCTTGATGCTTTCGGCCTCGCCTACCACGGTGACACGGTCGCCTACACGCAAGGTGAGGTCGGGAGTAGCCACAAGCTGTATGCCGGCACGCTTGACGCGGCTGACGTTCACGCCATAACGGTTGCGCAGCTGCAGGGAGCCCAGATGCCGGCCGTTTATCTCAGGGCGCGTGATGAGTATGCGCTGCGACACCAGGTTAGAGTCGAGCGCGTTCCAGTCCACGTCCTCACGGTTCCAGTTTTCGGCATCGCGCTGGCCGAAGTAGAGTGTGAGGTGGTCGAGCTGCTTCACGGTGGTGATGACCATCATGCGGTCACCCTTCTCCAGCAGTGTTTGTGCGTTGGGCAGAATGACCTTGCCGCCCCGCCAGAGCCTCGACACCACGAAGCGTCCGTCGTCCATGTGGCTGATTTCGCCCAGCGTGTGGCCGAACACGGCCGGATTACACACGGTGAACGACGCGATGAAAGGCTCGTCAGCCTTGCCATCCTTCTGTTCCTTTTCGTGTCGCGACAGCCAGCCGCGCACCATGATGAGGGCCAGAATCACCCCCACCATGCCCAGCGGATAGGTGACGGCGCAGCTGAGTGCAGCACCCGAGGCGGGCTGTTGCAGCTGCTTGAGTGTCTGTTGGGCAGCACCGAGTGCCGGCGTATTGGTGGTGGCACCACACAGCACGCCCATCATGTCCTGTAGCGGCAGCCACCCGGCCCAGGCCACACCCAGCGCCATGAGTGTTCCCAGCAGCACCACACCCACTGCAAGCAGGTTGAGCTGCGTGCCCCCCTGCCGGAAGGCACTGACAAAGCCCGGACCGACTTGAAGGCCCAGGGTATAGACAAAAAGGATGAGTCCGAAGCTCTCGGCATATCCCAGCATCTGGCTGTCAACACGCAGGCCGACCGCACCGGCCAGAATGCCGAAGAAGAACACGTAGGTCACGCCGAGGCTGATGCCCCGGAAGCGTAATTTGCCGAGTGACAGGCCGGCAGCACAGATGAGACAAATGATGATGACGGCCTGAATGGCCGAAGGTTGTAGGATGGTTTCTGCAAACCAATTCATGGTTAACAATTTTGTTCGCGGCGGCAAAGATAGTGCAAGTGAGGGCAAAGAGCCAAGCTTGCTTGAGCTTTTTGCTGAACGCAGCCTATCTTATCTAAAGATAGTGCAAGTGAGGGCAAAGAGCCAGGCTTGTTTGAGCTTTTTGCCGAACGCAGCCTGTCTTATAGAAAGATGGCTTGGAGGGCGACGACCCGAAGGTCCACATTCATTTCGCTTAACCAAACAGAAAGAGTATGAAAAAACAGGGTGCTGCTGTGACGTGTCGGGGATTTTGCATACATTTGCTTGCAAAAACCGCAAAAGCATGGCCCAAAGATTAGAACAAACCCAGACTACCGCACAGGTGCAGCAGCTGTCGGCCCTGCAAGTGGCTGTGGCCAAACTGGTGGAACTGCCCATCACGGAGCTGGCTTCGCGCATACAGGATGAGATGGTCGACAATGCGGCACTGGAGGAAAGGGAGGACGGCGACACGGACGACCTTGAACCTGCCGGCAGCGAAGACGAACGCGAGCTGGAGGCCGACGATGCAGAAAGCGGAGCCGACGACGAAGAGGAGGTGACTACAGACAATGAGGACTACACTGCCGATGAATATGGGACCGAGACGGATGCCATCAGCGACTACCTGACTGCCGACGACGTGCCCGACTACCTGCAGCAGCGGGCTGAAGAGCAGCGCGATCGCACGGAGATGCAGATGGCGGGGCAAGCCTCCTTCTACGACGAACTGCAAAGCCAGATGGGGGAGCACAACCTGTCGGAACACGAAAAGGAAATCATCGGCTATCTCATCGGCTCGCTCGACGAGGACGGATTCCTGCGCAAGGACTTGCGCGCATTGGCCGACGAGCTGGCCATTTACCACAACACCGAAACCACCCCCGACGAACTGGAGCGGCTGCTGGCTGTGTTGCAAACCTTCGAGCCGCGAGGCATTGGAGCGCGTTCGCTACAGGAATGCCTGCACATTCAGCTCACCGACCCCGACCGACGCACGCCCTACACGCCTTTGGCACTGAAGGTGGTGGACAAATACTTCAAGGACTTTGCAGGCAGGAAGTGGGACGTGATAGGCGAACGTTTGGGCGCAGACAGCGAAACGCTGCAACACGTGAGGCACGAACTGACGCACCTGAACCCCTTGCCCGGCCGTGCACTGAGCGAAACGGCGGCATACAGTGCGCCCACCGTGGTGCCCGACTTCTATGTCCGCACGACCGAAGAGGGCGAGGTGCAGGTGACGCTGAACAACGGCGAAGCTCCCGAGCTGCGCGTGAGTCCGGCCTTCCGCGACAGTCTGAAGCAATATGGCGCAGCCAAGTCCAGACTCACGCGCCAGCAGCAGGATGCCTATACGTATGCCCGGCAAAAGGTTGATGCGGCGGTATCCTTCCTGAACCTGCTGGAACGCCGCAAGCACACGTTGCTGTCTGTGATGCAGGGCATCGTCCACTTTCAGCGTCCTTTCTTCCTGGAGGACGACGACGAAACCCTGCTCCGGCCGCTGACGCTGAAGGAGGTGGCCGAACATGCCGGACTGGACATCTCGACCGTGTCGCGTGTCACGAGCAACAAATACGTGCAGACTTTCTACGGCACCTATCCGCTCAAGTTCTTCTTCTCCTCGCAGTTCACCACCACCGAAGGCGACGAACTGTCAGCCCGACAGGTCAGGGCCGCCCTTCGCGAACTGATCGAGGCTGAAGACAAGTCTCATCCGCTCACCGACGAAACCCTCACGTCACGCCTCAAGGAGCAGGGCTACAATGTGGCCCGCCGCACGGTGGCCAAGTATCGCGACCTGCTGGGATTCCCTACCGCCAGGCTGCGCCGGGAGAGCGGAGCGTAGCTTGGCCTGCGCTTTAGACCTTAGGCTCTCACTTCACACTTTACTCCACCTATCATGTCCCGTCACCCTATCAGTTGGTTAGTGCTCACCTCGCAGGTCGTTTCGCTGCTCTTTTCGCCTTTCTACCTGCCGGTCATAGCCTTTGCAGCCCTGTTCATGTTCAGCTATCTCAACATGCTTCCGCTGGTCACGAAGCTCGTGTTGCTGCTCATTGTCTACTTCTTCACGGTAGCCCTGCCCCACCTGTTCATCTTTCTCTACCGCAGGTTCAACGGCTGGACGCGTCACCAGCTCGGCCGCCGCGAGCGCCGCTACGTGCCCTATGCCGTAAGCATCGTGAGCTATGCGGCCCTGTTCCAGCTGTTGCGTTCGCTCCACATGCCACGCTTCACGCTGGGCATCATAGCCGGCGCCCTGGCCATTCAGATCATCTGTGCCATGCTCAACAGCCGCATCAAGGTGAGCACCCATGCCGCAGCCTCGGGCGGAGTGGTAGGAGCTATCATGGCCTTTGCCATGATATTTGCCTTCGACCCCACCGGCTGGCTCTGTCTCACCGTGCTGCTCAGCGGCATGGTCTGCACGGCCCGCTTTATACTCAGGCAGCACACCCTGCGCGAACTGGGCTGGGGAGTGGCCGTGGGTCTGGTCTGTGGCTTGGGCAGCATCTTATTCATCTAATCTGATTCCAAAAACCATTCATTCTAACAAACTCATGTCACCCATCGTCAGCATCATCATGGGCAGCACTTCCGACCTTCCTGTTATGGAGAAGGCTGCCCGCTTCTTTGAAGAAATGGAAATCCCCTTCGAAATGAACGCCTTGTCGGCCCACCGCACCCCGCAGGAGGTCGACGAGTTTGCCCGCACTGCCGCTGAGCGCGGTCTGCGTGTCATCATTGCCGGAGCGGGAATGGCTGCCGCCCTGCCCGGCGTCATTGCAGCCGGAACAACCCTGCCTGTCATCGGTGTGCCCATCAAGGGTATGCTCGACGGACTCGATGCCATGCTCTCTATCATACAGATGCCCCCGGGCATCCCTGTGGCCACAGTGGGTGTGAACGGTGCACTGAATGCCGCCATTCTGGCTACCGAAATGCTCGCGCTCTCGGATGCGCAGCTGGCTGAAAAGCTGACTGCCTACAAGGAAGGGCTGAAGCAGAAGATAGTGAAGGCCAACCAGGAGCTGGCCGACGTGAAGTACCGCTTCAAGACGAACTGACAGACTATGGATTTGTTTAACTATAATCCCCGGGCATCGCATCAGGTCAATGTCGGCAACCGTCCGCTGGGAGGCGACCAGCCTTTGCGCATACAGAGCATGACCACCACCGTCACCACCGACATAGAGGCTTCGGTGAAGCAGTGCATGGCCATCTTCGATGCCGGTGCCGACTACGTGAGGCTCACGACCCAGGGCACCCGTGAGGCCGAAGCCCTGGGCCCCATTCGCGAAGCCCTGCAAAAGGCGGGCTACGACCGTCCGTTAGTGGCCGACGTACACTTCAATCCCAACGTGGCCGACGTGGCGGCGCGCATTGTCCAGAAGGTGCGCATCAACCCCGGCAACTATGTGGATCCGGCCCGGCAGTTCAAGCAGATAGACTACACCGATGAGGAGTATGCTGCCGAACTCGCACGTCTGGAGGCACGCTTCGTGCAGTTGCTCGACATCTGCCGCCAGCACCACACCGCCCTGCGCATTGGGGTGAACCACGGTTCGCTGTCTGACCGCATCATGTGCCGCTACGGCGACACGCCCGAAGGCATTGTCGAGAGCTGCATGGAGTTTCTGCGCGTGTGCGTCAGACAGCATTTCGCCGACGTGGTCATCTCGATCAAAGCTTCCAACACGCAAGTCATGGTGCGCTCCGTGCGCCTGCTGTGTCAAGCCATGCAGCGCGAGGGCATGGACTTCCCGCTGCATCTGGGCGTGACCGAAGCGGGCGAGGGCGAAGACGGGCGCATCAAGAGTGCCGTGGGCATAGGTGCCTTGCTGGCCGACGGCATAGGCGACACCTTGCGCGTGAGCCTCAGCGAGCCGCCCGAAGTCGAAATCCCCGTGGCCTACAAGCTGGCTGAATACGTGGTGCGCCGCGCCGGACACGACGGCATTCCCGCCCAGGCAGCTCCCGACTTCAACTACACGCAACCCGCCAGGCGGCCTACGCGTGCGGTGGGAAACATTGGCGGCAACCAGCTCCCTGTAGTCATTGCGCCCGAGCTCTCGGGCCATATCGAGCCGAAGGCCGAAGGCTGTCTCTGCCCCGATTATTACTACGTGGGGCGCAATCTGCCTGAGGCTTCGCAGCGTCCCCAAGGACCGGGCTACCTCGTCGATGCCGACCTCTGGACTGGCGAGCCCGACACCTATCCCGTGTTCACCAAGGAGCAGCTCATGTTCATGCCCGCCTGTCCGGCTACCGTGAAGTTCCTCTTCCTGACCTATCTGGGGCTGGACGAAGAGGCAAAAGCCCTGTTGCACAGAGACCCCAAGGTGGTGGTCATTGCCCAGAGCAACCATGCCAACCGCCTGGGCGAACAGCGTGCGCTGGTCCACGAGCTGTGGCGCGAAGGGCTGCAGACCCCCGTGGTCTTCTTCGAGCACTACCTGCTGGGCGAGGCGCAGAAGGAGGAGTTCCAGCTCTATGCCGCCGCCGACTTGGGCGCACTGCTCTTCGACGGGCTGACCGACGGCATCATGCTCTTTTGCCAAGCCCGCCACGGCGAAAGGCCCTTGTCCGCCCAGGTGCAACACGACACGGCCTTCGGCATCTTGCAGGCCGCCCGCCTGCGCACTACCAAGACCGAGTACATCAGTTGTCCCGGCTGCGGCCGCACACTCTACGACCTGCCGGGCACCATAGCCCGCATCAAGGCGGCCACAGCGCACCTCAAAGGGCTGAAGATTGGCATCATGGGCTGCATCGTGAACGGTCCGGGCGAAATGGCCGATGCGGACTATGGCTATGTCGGTGCGGCGCGCGGCAAGGTGAGCCTCTATCGCGGCAAGGAGTGTGTGGAGAAGAACATTCCCGCTGAGCAGGCGGTCGACAAGCTGCTCGAACTGATTGAAAACGACAACAAACTAAACGAACCCTATGCAGATTAAAGCGAAAGTACACTACGTGGGCGTGAACGACCGCGTGAAGCACCGCTTCGAGGGACTGTGGTTCCTGCCCCAAGGTGTGTCTTACAACTCTTACCTTATCGACGACGAAAAGGCTGTAGCCCTGATCGACACGGTCGATGTGGCCTTCTTTGCCGAGTATATCGACAAGATTCGGGCCGTGCTGGGCGACCGCCCCATCGACTACCTCATCATCAACCACATGGAGCCGGACCACTCGGGCTCGCTGGCTCTCATCCGCAAGTACTATCCGGGCATCAAGCTGGTGGGCAATGCCAAGACCATCGACATGGTCAAGGGCTTCTACCACGCTGCCTGCGACACCGACCTCACGGTGAAGGAGGGCGACACGCTCGACCTGGGCCACCACTGCCTGCGCTTTCACCTCACCCCCATGCTCCACTGGCCCGAGACCATGATGACTTACGACCTGACCGAGCACATCCTCTTTTCGGGCGATGCCTTCGGCTGCTTCGGTGCGCTCAACGGCAATGTCGTTGACACGCAGATGGACACGTCGGGCTATTGGCCCGAAATGGAGCGTTACTATGCCGCCATTCTGGGCAACTTCGGCACGCCGGTCCAGACGGGACTGAAGAAGCTGGGCGCACTCGACATCCAGATGATTTGCTCCACCCACGGGCCTGTGTGGGTCAATGAGATTCCGCGGGCTATCGACACCTACCGCCGCTTCTCGGCCGGCGAGACGCGTCCGGGACTGGTCATCTGCTACGGTTCGATGTATGGCAACACGCAACGCGTGGCCGAGGCTGTGGCCGAAGGCGCCGCTATGGCCGGGCAACGGCGCATCATCATGCACAACCTCAGCGTGTCGCAGCCCTCGTTCGTGCTGGCCGACGTGTTCCGCTACGGTTCGTTGGCCATTGGCGGCCCGACCTACAACGGAGGGCTTTTCCCCGTGGTCGAAGACCTGCTCAAGCGCTTGGCAGCCCGCAATGTGAGCCGCCACAAGCTCGGCTTCTTCGGCGGCTTCACCTGGAGCGGCCAGGCCGTGAAGCAGATTGCCGCCTACAACGAGAAGATGAAGATGGAGGTCGTGGGCCATCCGCTCGAATGGAAGCAGGCCCCCGATGCCGATGTGCTGCAGCGGGCGCGCGAGTTGGGCCGCCAGCTCAGCGTGTAACGAATTGTCTGTCCACTAATCTCTCTGCTCCCCTTGCTGCTCGTTCATCCCTATCAGGTGTCCTGGCGCTGGCTGCGCTGGTGCTGCCGCTTCCGCTGCCGCCAGGGCTATGGCATACACTCTCCCTTCGCTTTCAACTTTGTGACGGGTGTGGTGTATGAAAGTGGCATGTACTACGCTTATCCGGCTGTTGACCGCGCTTGTACTGCTGCCCGTCGTGGCGTACAAACGTCCATGCGCCTCAAGGATGGCCGCCTGCTGTTCCGTCTGGCCAACTTTGGCCGGCCGCAGCGGGCCTTGACCTACGGTGTGGATGTCGAGAGTGCCGAGCTGGCCTGTATGCGTGCCGGCAGCCAGCACACGGACTATGCCGCCTTCTCGGACGATGCCGGGGAGGCCGACTGGGTGTTTGCTGCGGCCGACTGGACCGTGCTGGGCACGCGCCTGCTCTCCCCTTTGCGTCGGGGCGGCATGTTGGTGTTGCGCGACATCGGCTCGACTGCCGCCCGCCGTGCCGCCTGGCGCGAACTGCTCCAGATGCCGCAGGCGCAGGTGAGCTTCGACCTCTATGACTGGGGCATCGTCTTCTTCCGCCCCGAGCTTCAAAGGCAGCACTATGTGATTAACTATCTATAGCGCGCTATAGCTCTCTCTATCTCTCTATCCCCTTCCTTCTTCCAGAATAACTATGTTCCGCAACACCGTCTATACCCGGCAGGGCGACCAAGGCCGTACGCGCTTGGCCGACGGCCAGCTTGTGTCCAAGACGCACCCTCGGGTGGTGTGCTTGGGCGAGCTTGATGAGCTGAACAGCCACATCGGACTGCTGCGTGCCTTCTTGCTTCGCGACTTTCCGGCGGTTGCCGCCGACGATTCGGAGCTGCTGCTTGCCGTGCAGCGCAGCCTGTTCGATGCAGGTAGTTTGGCGGCAGGCTGCGACAGCGGGTCAGACTTCGCCGTCGGCACGCGGCAGCTCGAAGCAGCCATAGACTGCGCCCCGATGCCTGCATTCGACGGCTTTGTGCTGCCTGGCGGACATCTGGCGGCGGCCCAGGCCCACGTGGCCCGCACCGTGTGCCGCCGTGCCGAACGTGCCCTGTTGGCGGCTGGCGCCGTCGAGTGGGCAGCACACACCGCGCTGTTAGCCTATATCAACCGTCTCTCAGATTATTTATTCGTCTTGGCCCGCAAAATCAACGCTTTGTCGGGCACAGACGAAATAAAACGCTGAGGCAAGGCTGCCTTTTGCAGAAAAAGTGTACTTTTGCCTCCCCGAAAAGCGCAGTGCCCCACCGTGGGCGCGTGCGGCCGCGGACGAACACATCAGTAAACCTTAATAATTCAAAACTATGTATTGGACTCTTGAACTGGCTTCGAAACTGGAAGACGCTCCTTGGCCTGCGAGCAAGGACGAGCTTATTGACTATGCCATGCGCTCGGGTGCGCCCATGGAGGTAGTTGAAAACTTGCAGGAATTGGAGGACGAAGGCGAAATATACGAAACCATTGAAGACGTTTGGCCTGACTATCCCACCAAGGAGGACTTCCTCTTCAACGAAGACGAGTATTAAACCGTCACATCTTACTGACCAACGACAAAGACACGAGCAGGGCAAACGCCCTGCTCGTGTCTTTGTCGTTGGGGGAACCCCGGAAACTCCGGACTACCCCGGAGTCTCCGGCCCGAGGCTTATTCCTCTTCGCCCCAGCTATGTTCAAAGAAGTCGCGTTCTTGGCTCATTGCATTTTCAGCATCCTGCTCTTCTCTGCCGAATCCGATAGCGGGAGATTGGGCAATGAGCGTGTCGAGGTGCATGGCTATGCTAAGCGCAGTAGGTTTTTGATAGGTCTTTTTCATGTCGAATAGATGCTATGCTGATTATTTTACAATGAGTTTCTTACCGTTTTGGATGATGAGGCTACCCTTGGCAGGCTGGAACACGCGGCGGCCTTGCAGGTCGTACATAGGTGCTTTGCTGTCGAGCGTCACGACTGTCTCGGCCAGACCCGTCTGCGTGCTGCCAAAGTCAAGTTTCAGAGCGGGAGACGTGCTCGAAACGATCAGGTAAGCCTTGTTCATGGCCAGCGTGGTGCCTGTTTTGGCCGGATAGAAGGCGATGCCTTCCGATCCCTTGGCCAGGATGTAGTCGTTGTCAACGATAGTGTGTGCTTCTCCGGCAGAATGCTGGAGGAAGTTGGCATCGATGCTTGCCGGCGTTTCGTCCGCAGCAGGCACCATGCAGGCCGAGGTAACACCTGTGTTGCCTACGAGCAGCACGCCTTGGTTAGCGGGCAAAGCAGCTTCGGTGATGGCCTTGAGCGTCACGCTCCCCGTACCTTCTTTAGCATAGTAAGCCGTTACATTCTCGGGAATCACCGTGGGGAAGGGCGCACTGAACGTGCCGAGCGTAGCACCTTCTGCCAATCCTGTCACCTTCGTGTCTCCGGCACTTAACTCCGTGAGCTTCACGTTGTTGGGATAGGTGGCTTCTTCGATGAGGATGGCGGAGGAGTAGTTGTCGTTGAAGAAGGGATCGTTTGCTGCAGAGAAACCACAGTTGGGTGTTAATACGAAATATCCATCAGTGGTATTCGATCTTTGTCCTTTAACTACTACATAACCAAATAGAGGGGTCTGCTCCGTAGCTGACACATAGGTATCTGTGTACACCATTTTAGTAATGCTCAGCTGACATTTTGCTTTTGTAGTAGCGTTGTATTCATCAACATATCCCTTGTTGCTGTTGTAGCCAGATGTAGCATTTCCATCATTCGTACGGAAAATAAGATACTTGCCATCATTGTTTACAAACATCCATTTACCGTCAATATTACGCGCCACATAGGTTGTTGCTTCTGCGGCGTCAGCAGAGAGTTCAAGCTGACTGGTTCCATTTTGCTTGAAATATTGGCGTGTGCCGTTCTTCTGTACATTGACAAAGCGGTATGCCTTGCCTTCGGTCGGCATTTCGATGTTACTTGTCTCACTCTTGAAGCTCGAAACAAGACCGTCAACTTGGTTACGCATATCAGCAGTGAGCGTACTTGCATCGTAGCTGTTGTAAGCTTCGAGAGCTGTGCGTACCGAAGCTGTTGCTGTGGGATAGCCCACACCCTTGTGTTCAAGTGCGCGGTTCACCTTTTTCAAGGCTTCTTCGTTGAGACCAACATTAGAAACGCTGTAAGCACCGCCTGTGGCCGTGGCAATGTCGATAGGCATATAAACCAAGCAGTAGCCGTTAGGTTCTTCCTCGAAGAAGAAAGCCAGACGGTTGTTATCCTGTAGCACCATGGTAGAGTAGGCTGAGCCACGGAAGCTCACCTGCATACCACGTGTCCAGCCAGTAGAGAACTCAGCGGGCGTGTAGGTTGTGCCGGCATCCACTTCCTTATAGTAAATGGACACATTATTACGTCCGGAGCCGGCAGGAACAGACTGAAGCATGATGTCCTTCAATTCACCAGAAGCGTTCTGCACATTCTTCAGCAACAGCACTTCGCCGTTGGTGCCAGAGTCCGCTGTGGTCAGACCGCCGCTTACATCGTTGCTCGAAGCCACAGTGTTCCACGAGCCTTCTGTCTTATCCTCATTGCTGAAAGTGAAGATGTTGAAGTAGCGTCCGCTTCCCTTGCGGCTGCTCAGCAATACACTTCCATCGGGAAGCTCTTCACACTTAGGCTCATCGCCGCTTTGTGCCGGGCGGTCGGTAATCGTGCCGAGAATATTCCAGGTGTCGCCAAAGTCATCGGAGTAAATCACGCGGTTTCCTCCGTCTCTTGTCCACATGGCACAGTAGAGACGGTAGTAGTCCTTCTTCTTGACGATGCGGCTTTGGGCAATCTTACCCGAACCGATAAAGAGCGACCTTACGGTCACGTTGTTGCTGGCATCGACAAAGAGGGGATAAATGCTTTCCGTCACCTCCTCGGGTTCGGTGAACTCCCACTGCTGGGAAACCGTGTTGAACTTGCCCTTAACGCGTGCCACACGGTTGGGGTCGCTGGTAGAGGGGTCGGTGGTGTAGTTGCCACTCCAGCAGACTGTCTTGCCGCACACCATGAAGATGACCACCTCGTTCTTTTCGGCATCGGCCACCACGGCAGCATCGCCGAAGCCCGTGTTCCATGCCTTGGGGTTACCCACGCCGTCGGCGAGAATCTTTTCGGCACTCCATGTCTGTCCGTTGTCCTTCGAGATGCGGTACATCACGTCCACTTCGCCGTAACCGATATCAGAGCCACAGGGACGGTGATCGTAGAAGGCCAGCAAGTCGCCGTTGGGAGCTTTGGCAATGGCCGGGATGCGGTAAGGCTTGCCGGTAGCACTGGGACTGTAGGCCAGATATTGCGCTTCATTGTCAGTGTCAACGCTCAGCTTGGCCACTACCGTGCTGCCGCCAGCTTGGGGAGTGAAGTTGGTGAGGGCATCCTGCGTAGTGCCGTCCACCACAAAGCCATCTAACTTATAGCCCCGGTACATCACAAACGAGGCGGTGAAGTTCTGGTTGATGTTGGCGAAATAGGTCTTGGCGGCCACAGCACCGTTAACTGCTACGGTCGAGGTGCTGCCACCCATGGTGAACTGCATATTGGCCACCTTAGTGTTGAGCGCATAAGGTTGTGTGCCGGTGAGTTCCACGCTGTAGGTCATGGACTCGCTCTCGGTGCGCACGGGCATCCAATGGGAGCCGTTGTCGCTGCTGTTGTAGAATTTGACTTGTTGGCCTGCTCCGCCGTAGGAGTTCAGTCCAAATCCAGATGAACCAGCCAGCGTGATGGCATAGCCAGGTTTTCCGGCTGTCAGGTAGTCTACCACCTGCCATGTGGAAGCATCCGCTACTGCTCCCATGCTCACAGTTGTACCATCTCCAGGAGTGGTGCTTGCTGCCGTCAAAGCCAGAGTCTGTCCAGCCGCGCGGTTGTAGAGTTTAAAACTGGAAGCATCGCCTACCAAGCACCAAAGGCTGGCTTCGCTGTAGTCGCCAGTGGCTGTCTTCACGTTCGTGCCATCGTAAACTAAAGTGTAGCCAGTGGAGTTGGCAAAGATAAAGCGTACCCATTTGTCGCCATAGTTCTCACTGAAGAGGTCGGGAGAGAATTTGGCCGTATAGTTGCGGGTGGCATTGCTGGAGAAGTCCACGGTTATCGGGGATGTGGCATCTGGCGCGAGCACCTGTGTGTCATTTTCGTCATAGAGGCCGAGGTAGGTCCATGTGCCGTCTGATGTATAGTTGATGCTCAGGTTGTTGTCTGTGATTTCGTCGCCCGTCTTGATGTAGGTGGCGGGTAGCGACTTCGTTTCGCCGTTCCAAGTCACGCTGGCCTGCACGCCTGACACGTTAGAGCCAACTTGCAGAATGTTGAGTTGCTCGGAGGTGGAGATAAATGCGTAGTCGGAGCACCAGTTGCCATCCGTCAGGGCATAGGTGTTCATGCTCTGGTCCCAGTTTCCATTGCCCTTGTTTATTACCATATAGCGTCTGTCATCTACGGAGTAAATGGCCGTAGATGTGGCATGTTGGGCATTACCCTTTCGGATATCAAAGCTATAGGCAGCATCCTGCACACCTTTATGCTTCATGTATTTGCCCGTGGCCGCGTTCTTGAAATACCATTGTCCGTCTGTCGAGCTTGCTTCGCAGAGCCACTTGTACTTGTCGTTGGAAGTGACATCCGCCACACTTGTGGTATTGCCCAGCGTAGTGGTGCCGCTGTCATGATAGACAAATCGGGGTACAAACGCATCGTTCACATAGGTGTCAGCGTAGATGTAGTAGGTTTCACCGGCTTTGGGGAACTCATACTCTACAAACTGGAAGTTGGAAGAATGATTGTCATTGTAAAACTTACTTGTAGCCTGGTCAAAGCCTCCATCTTTCTTCATGACGAAGTATTTGTTGTTGCCTGTAGACTTAAGGCTGTAGTAAGGTTCTTCTCCAGTTGTAACGGTATTTCCTGTTTCCAACGTAAAGGTGTTTCCACTACCCAAGCCTCCATGCCAAAGGTAGTAATTGCCCTTCAGACTCTTGAACTGGTACTGTGTGGTTACGCCGTCGCTTGCGGTAGTAGTTGTACACAGAAACAGGTAGTCGTTGCTCTTTGGCACGTAGCTGCCAGCCACAGCCAAGGAGTTGCTGCCGTTAATGTAGAACCACTGGTCCGAGCCGTTTTTCTGGTGGCAGTAGATGTAGTACATCTTGCCCGAGACAGGGGGCTCTACTGCCCACGCCGAGACTACTCCCCAGATTGTGAGGAGGAGCGTGAGAAATAAATAACGTTTCGTCATAGATAGTAAAAATTTAGGGTTAAAAATTCAAGGGTAATGGCATAATCAAGAGCAAAGACAAAGGGGCGGGTTGCACGGTTTGCCTCTGCGCTGTAGGGAAGCATAACCTTCCGTGGGCAAATGTAAGGAAAAAATTTGGAAATCGGGGGGTAAATGATTGAAAACCAACAGAAAATAGACGATAGGTTAAAAATGTTGTTATGTAAGCGGGTTTTGCACGCCCTTTTGGGGGAAGCACGTGATGCGTTGTCACGCCTTCAATACCTGCCCCCGTCCGTCTTCTATAATGGATGAAAAACACAAACTCCCGGTTTTTGTCTTCTATAAAAGATAAAGTCCCCCAAATACGTTATCTCCATGACTCCCCTTGTCACGCGAAGCGATGCTGACGGCATCATCCACCTCCACCTGCGCCGCTTTCTGCTCGAAGGGTTCGGGCTTGCTCTGCACTGATCTCCCTCTTTATATACGCATATTTACCCGCTGAAAAATCGTTCAACCCTTCAGCCAACCCTTCATTATAGTTGAGACTCAGAAGGAAAGTGGCTGAAGGGTTTTGTCTCCAAACCCTTCAGGAAGGTTCAGCCTGACTTCTCCTTTCAGCATAAGCCTGTAATCCTGTTCCCTCTGATTTCGGGCAAACAAGTTCAGGCTTGGGTGCGACAACTCGCCGAGTTGTCACGCCTGGGCCAGCCTCTGTTTTGCCAAAGTCTGGACTCCTGCGAAGAGACTCTTTGCATATACCCGGACCTTATCGTGGCTGCACGGCTGAACCTTCCTGAAGGGTTTGGAGACAAAATCCTTCAGCCATTTTTCTTCTGAGAATCAGCGATAATGAAGGGTTGGCTGAAGGGTTGAACGAATTTTGCGGCTTTAAAAATGCGTATAAAATGAGGGTATAGCGGACAAAGATCTGTTATCATACAATGAAAACAAGCGGGCTAACGCCCGCTCTCATCTTATGTGGCGGGCCTTTGTCCGCCCTCCCAGTTTGAGCGCTTCAAGCCGGCGGTTATCAAGCCAAATTGAGGCGACGGTGCACTGGGAGGGCGTGGCAAAGGCCCGCCCGAGGCGATAATGCACAGGGAGGCCAAGCACTATCTTTCCTCTAAAGAAAAACGACTTCTTTATTCTGCCAGTGTAGAAGCTCGCGGATTTTATCTACATTTGCCACCTATTCCAACAAGAACATTAGTTGCACATGAACGATAGCATCTTGATCAAAGGCGCACGGGTGAACAACCTGAAGAATATAGACCTCGAAATACCGCGCAACCGCTTGGTGGTCGTAACGGGCCTTTCGGGTTCGGGCAAGTCGTCGCTGGCTTTCGACACGCTCTATGCCGAAGGGCAGCGGCGTTATGTGGAGAGTCTCTCGGCCTATGCGCGCCAGTTTATGGGGCGTATGCACAAGCCCGAATGTGACTATATCAAAGGGTTGCCGCCCGCTATCGCCATCGAACAGAAGGTGACGAGCCGCAACCCGAGGAGTACGGTGGGCACCAGCACTGAAATCTATGAGTACCTGCGCCTGCTGTTTGCCCGTGTGGGTCATACCTTCTCGCCCCTGAGCGGTCAGGAGGTGAGGCGCCACACGGTCCAGGACGTGGTGGACTGCGCGCTGAGCTACTCCGAAGGCACGCGCTTCACCGTGCTGGCACCGATGCGCGTGAGGGCCGGACGCTCGCTGAGGGAACAGCTCACCGTAGACCTGCAGCAGGGCCTGTCGCGCTTGGAGGTGGACGGAGAAATGGTGCGCATGGAGGACGTGCTCGACGAGCCGTTGGAGCAGAAGGAGGTCTACCTGCTCATCGACCGCATGAGCGTGAGCCGCGAAAAGGATGCCTTGTCGCGACTGGCTGATTCGGTCGAAACGGCCTTCTTCGAGGGCGACGGCGAATGCCTGCTGCGCTTCTATCCCGCCAAGATGCTCCACCGTTTCAGCATCCGCTTCGAGGCCGACGGCCGGCAGTTCCGCGAACCCGACGACCAGATGTTCTCGTTCAACTCTCCCGTCGGGGCCTGCGAACGCTGTGAGGGCTTCGGACGCGTCATAGGCATCGATGAGCACTTGGTGGTGCCCGATTCGTCGAAGAGCATCTATGACGGGGCGGTAGTCTGCTGGCGCGGCGAGAAGATGGGAGCTTGGAAGGACGAGTTCATACGCCGCTGCGCACACAAGGACTTCCCTGTGTTTGAGCCTTACTACAAGCTGACGCAGAAGCAGAAGAACCTGCTCTGGCACGGCGATGCCGAGGAGATGGCCCTGCCCGAGGAGGAGAGGGTGAGCATCGATGCCTTCTTCGACATGCTGGAGCGCAACCAATACAAGATACAGTACCGCGTCATGCTGGCGCGCTACCGTGGCCGGACGGTTTGTCCCGTGTGTCACGGTTCGCGGCTGAAACCCGATGCCGAGTGGGTGAAGGTGGGCGGACGGTCGATTACGGAGCTGGTGCGCTGGCCCATCAAGGAGCTGCTGCCCTTCTTCGAACAGCTCGAACTCGACGAGCATGATGCCGCAGTGGCCAAGCGGCTGCTCACGGAGATCCGCAACCGACTGCGCTTCTTGTCGGCAGTGGGACTGGACTACCTCACGCTCGACCGTCTGTCAAACTCACTGTCGGGCGGCGAAAGCCAGCGCATCAATCTGGCCACTTCGCTCGGCTCTTCGCTCGTAGGCTCGCTCTACATTCTCGACGAGCCGAGCATCGGCCTGCATCCGCGCGACACGGCGCGCCTCATCGGAGTGCTGAAGGAACTGCGCGACCTGGGCAACACGGTGTTAGTCGTCGAACACGATGAGGAAATGATGCGTGCAGCCGACATGCTGGTCGATATCGGGCCGGAGGCGGGAAGGTTGGGCGGCCATGTGGTGTTTGCCGGAAAGTTGCCCGAGCAGTTGCCCGAAGGAAACCGCTCCCACACGCTGAACTATCTGTTTGGCACGGAACAGATTGCCCTGCCGCAGTCGCGCCGTGCCTGGAACCGCAGCATTCGCGTGAAGGGCGCGCGTGAAAACAACCTCAAGGGCATCGACGTGGAGTTTCCGCTCAACGTCATTACTGTGGTGACGGGCGTGAGCGGTTCGGGCAAGTCCACCCTCGTGCGCGACATCCTCTTCCGGGCCATGAAGCGTCATCTGGATGAGGTGGCCGACCGTCCGGGCGAGTTTGCGGGGCTGGAAGGCGATCTCGATGCAGTACAGGCGGTGGAATTTGTCGACCAGAACCCCATTGGCCGCTCCACGCGTTCCAATCCCGTGACCTATGTGAAGGCATACGACGAAATCCGCAAGCTGATGGCGGCACAGCCCTTGGCCAAGCAAATGGACTTCACCCCCGCGCATTTCTCGTTTAACGCCGACGGCGGACGCTGTGAGGAATGCAAGGGCGAAGGCGTGGTGAAGGTCGAAATGCAGTTCATGGCTGACCTGGTGCTGGAGTGCGAGGCTTGTCACGGCCGGCGCTTCAAGAGCGACGTGCTCGAAGTGCGCTTTGAGGGCAAGAACATCTACGACGTGCTCGAAATGACGGTCAACCAAGCCATTGAGTTCTTCACGGCGCACGGCCAGCCGCGCATCGTGGCGCGTCTCAAGCCGTTGCAGGACGTGGGTCTGGGCTACATCAAGCTGGGACAGAGCAGCTCCACCCTCTCGGGCGGCGAAAACCAGCGCGTGAAGCTGGCCTACTACCTGAGTCAGGAAAAGACCGTGCCCACGCTCTTCATCTTTGACGAACCCACCACGGGACTGCACTTCCACGACATCAACCGACTCCTCACCTCGTTCAACGCCTTGGTGGAGCGCGGCCACAGCATCGTCATCATCGAGCATAACCCCGACGTCATCAAGTGTGCCGACCACCTTATCGACCTCGGGCCCGAAGGAGGCCGCGAAGGAGGCCAGGTCGTGGCCGTCGGAACGCCCGAAGAGGTGGTCCGCGCGGGCAAGGGACACACGGCACGCGCCCTTTCGGCTTACTTTCATGGGGTGTGAGGTTGCCTTCATAGGTTATGAGGAATGAGGTTATGAGGTTATAAAGTTACTATTACAAGTTTCGCAAGTAAAAAAGGACGGTCCCTAAAGGGAAGCAAGCGTTCAAGGTGCGGGCTGAAAGCCC
>CAMBOH010000015.1 GCA_945869305.1 uncultured bacterium | reverse complement strand
AACCCATAGCAGGAATTAACGCAAAAAACGGTCAACCAAAATCAGGAAAAGTCAAAGCTGAAACTTCCTGAAGGGTTTGGAAACAAAACCCTTCAGCCCGTTTCCTTCTGATTCTCAACGAGGATGAAGGATTGGCTGAAGGGCTGAAGGATTTTTACAAGAGTAAATACGCGTATATATAGAGCGAGTCAAAGCCATGTTGGGAGCATGCCATGAGTCGTCTTCTTGTCCGTTCTGTCCGGCCCGGCATGCAAAAAAAGAGGCGGCGGGCTTGCATAGTCCCGATTTCTTTCTACCTTTGCGCAGCAATCCGGTTGAACCGTCACGCATGTGCCTGCCCCTCGGGGCGGTGCAGCCCAAGCCGGAGCGCGCTTTCCCCCTCCCCCTATATGTAGCACATTTTGGGGAATGTCGAGGCGGCAGTAGCTCAGTTGGCAGAGCATTGGCTTCCCAAGCCAAGGGTCGCGGGTTCGAACCCCGTTTGCCGCTCACACAGCCCCAGCAGACACCACACATTGAGTCATGGCAGCAGTCGTATTGGCCATTATGCTTATCGGCCTCGTTCTTATAGCCACTGAGGCGTTCAACCGCATCAACAAAGCTGCTGTGGCCATGTTTGTGGGCGCAAGCTGCTGGATGCTCTACATTGCCTATGGCACGGATTTCGTGCTTCAGGAACATCAGGCCGACTATCTGGCCTTTCTCTCGTCACAGGGTGCGAACATCGCCCAACCCGTCAAGACCTTTATTGCCCAACACGTCTTCCTGCGCTACGTGGCGCAGGCAGCCGACATTGTGCTCTTCCTGCTGGCCACCACCACCATCGTTGAGGTGCTGTCGGGAAACGGCTGCTTCGACTTTGCTGCTGAGTGGCTACGCACGCGGAAGCCGCGCAAGCTGCTCTGGAAGCTCGCCCTGCTCGCGCTGGTGCTTTCGGCCAATCTGGACAACTTAGTGACCGTGGTGCTGCTCATCGGCGTGGTACACCCGTTGCTCAGCACGTCGCGCTTGAGGCGCATCTATGCCACGGTAATCGTGCTGGCCGCCAACTGTGGCGGTGCGCTCACGGTGATAGGCGACCTCACCAGCCTCACGCTGTGGAACGGCCGGCTGGTCACGCCTACGGGTTACTCCATGGTGCTGGTGTTGCCGTTGCTGGTGTCGCTGGCGGTGATGTTGCGGCTCATGTACCGCTGTCTGCCCGCACGCATTGAATTTGCCTGCACCACAGCCCCCTATCGGGGAGACGACACGGTGCTGACCCGTCCGCAGCGGCTGCTCATGCTCTTTGTGGGCATCGGCGGCCTGTGGTTCATTCCCACCTTCCACCGCCTCACGCAAATGCCCCCCTTCGTGGGTGCGCTGTGCGTGCTCGGTCTCCTGTGGACCGTACACGAGGTGTGCAACCGTCAGCTGCTGGGCAGCGACCGCATGGTCAACCGCCGCTCGCCGCTCGCCCTGCAGTACGCCAACCTGCAGAACCTGCTGTTCTTCGTGGGGCTCACCCTCATGTTCGGCGCACTGGTCGAAACGGGGTGGGCCGGCAGCTTCGGGCAGTGGGTGTGTGAGTATTGCGGCAATGCCTACGTAGCAGCCGGTGTGGCCACCGCCCTTTCAGGTCTGTTGGGCAGTGTGCCCACAGTGGTGGGCGGCATCAGCCTGCTCGGCACGCCCCATGGGGCCGAGGCAGCGGTTCCGGCACTCGCTGCGGGCGGCATGTTCTGGCCCTTGCTGGGTTATGCGGCTGCGCTGGGCGGTTCGCTGTTTTCGACCGGCACGATAGCCGGGCTGCTGCTCATGCGCATGGAGGAGGTGAGCTTCGGGTGGTATCTGCGGCACATCACGCCCAAGGTGCTGGCCGGACTGGCTGCCGGAGCAGTCGTGTGGCTCATCTATGCATTGAGCGTGGACGGACTGTCCTGGAGCGCGGCCAACCTGTAATCCATTATCCCAAGAGAGAGCCTCAGAGCCAGAGAAGCAGAAACTGTAAAATCCAACAATGATATGGCAAAGATTAGATGTATCGGCGTGCTCACCTCGGGAGGCGACGCGCCAGGCATGAATGCCGCCATCCGGGCTGTGACCCGTAGCGGCATCTGCAACGGATTCAAGATAAAGGCCATCTACCGTGGCTATGAAGGACTGATCAACGACGAGGTGAAGACCTTCACCACCGAGGATGTGAGCAACATCGTGCAGACGGGTGGCACCATCCTGCGCACGGCACGCAGCAAGGAGTTTCAGACGGCGGCCGGACGGAAGCGGGCCTACGAGACGCTGCGCAAGGAGTCGATCGATGCGCTGATCGTGATAGGCGGAAACGGTTCGCTCACGGGAGCCATGAAGCTGGCCGAGGAGTACGACTTTCCGTGCATCGGCCTGCCGGGCACCATCGACAACGACCTGTATGGCACCGACAGCACGATCGGTTACGACACCACGCTGAACACCATCACCGACTGTGTCGACAAGATCCGCGACACGGCCACTTCGCACGAACGCATCTTCTTCGTTGAAGTGATGGGACGCGACGCCGGCTTCCTGGCCCAGAACAGTGCGATTGCAGCTGGTGCGGAGGCTGCCATCATTCCTGAGGATTCGACAGGCAGCGACCAGCTCATCGAGTTCATGGAGCGTGGCATACGCAAGAGCAAGAAGAGCTGCATCGTCATTGTGAGCGAAAGTCCGCAGTGTGGTGCCATGTACTATGCCGAACGCGTGAACCGCGAATATCCCAACTTTGACGTGCGTGTGTCTATACTGGGACACCTGCAGCGCGGAGGCCGTCCGTCGGCCCGCGACCGCATATTGGCTTCGCAGGTCGGTGTGGGTGCCATCGAGGCCCTGGTTCAGGGACAGCGCAACGTGATGGTCGGCGTGCGCAACAATGAGGTGGTTTACGTGCCCTTCATTGATGCCATCGGCAAGCGCAAGCCCATGGACAAGCGGCTGATTAAGGTACTTGACGAACTGAGCATATAAAACCGGCGGAAGCATGGCAGAGGTATGGATGAGTGCAGCGGGGCTCTTTGCGGCCACACTGCTGGGATCGCTGCTCGGGTTCTGCATCAAGGAACTTCCCCACAAGTGGAATGATGCGGTACTGGGCTATTGTGCGGGCATCATGTTGGCCGCCTCTACGCTGGGTCTGATTGTGCCGGCTTTCGAACAGACGGACCACGTGTGGACGGTGGTTGTAGGCGTGATGGCCGGGGCTCTCTTTCTGAACGTGCTCGACCTGATTGTGCCGCACTTGCATACGGTGACGGGGCTGGATGCCGAAGCACACCGCAACAACAAGAAGCTGAACCGCATTCTGCTCTTTGTGTTGGCCATTGCCCTACACAAGCTGCCCGAAGGCATAGCGGCCGGTGTGAGTATGCACGCAGGGGATGGAAGCGGACAGACCGACTGGGCCGTTACGGCAGGCATAGCCCTGCAGAATGTGCCCGAAGGCATGGTTGTCATCGCTCCGTTGCTGTTGGCCGGTGTGTCGCGTTGGCGCACGTTTGTCGTTTCGACCGCCATTGGCCTGCTCGAAGTCGTCGGCGTGTGGCTCGGCTTCGCCTTGGGCAGCCTGTCGGCAGTGTTCCTGCCTGTCATGCTCGGCTTCGCCGGAGGAGCCATGCTCTATGTGACCTCCGACGAGATGATTCCCGAAACCCATGCACATGGCTATCAGAAGCTGGCCACCTACGCCTTGCTGCTCGGCTTCATGTCGCTGCTGCTGATGGAGCGTTCTTGGTGAGGAAATCCCGACAGGCTGGCGGCTGCTGTAGCCACAGGCCGTACCGGTAAACAGAAAAGTGGCTGCGCCCTTTGCGAATAGACTTTGCGGGGCGCAGCCACTTTTTGGTGCTTTGTGATGTTGGGTTACATAGTCCCTTGTTGCGGGGTTATGCCTGTTCGAGCTTCAGCGTGATGGTGCACTGGTCGCACACTTCAGACGGGCCGAAGTACTGGATGGGGCCGGGGTAGACAAAGCGGGTGTTGACAGCCCAGTCTTCGCGATGGGCGGCAAACTCCTTGAAGGGTGCTCCATCGAGACGGACCAGAGCCTTCTTGATTACGGGCTTCATCTTGCCGTGGCGGCGCTCCATGTTCATCATCATGGTGATGGGCACACCACCTGCAATCCACTGCTCGGCCGGTGCGGTAGTATTCTTCACGATGGCCATGTAGCCGGTCTTGCCGTTGGCAACGAGCTGGGCGGCGCTGGTTCCGAGTGCGTAGCAGTAGTCTGCATCGTAGTTAGAGGGGGCAGCGCAGCGGCCTTCGTAGCCGAAGAAGTGGTGTTGGGCGGCGAACTTTCCGTTGAACTTGCCTTCTGCCTTCCAGGCATCGAGCTTCACGGCAACCATTTCGGAGAGGAGCTTTTCGGTTTCGATGAGTGACACCTGTACGTTTCCGTGGGGGTCACGCTCCATGGTGAGCTGCTTGGCCACGCCTTCGGGCAGGCTGGCATAGATGGCAGCGTTGTCGGCAGAGAGCTTCGAGAGAATCCATGTGCGCTGTTCGGCAGCTTCAACGGCGGCTGCTTCGGGAGTAGCCAGCAGGTCGTTGAGCTCGGCGATGAGCTTCTTCATGGCGGGGATGAACTCAATGAGACCTTCGGGGATGAGCACGGTTCCGAAGTTGTTGCCGTTGGCTGCGCGGCGTGCCACGATGTCAGCGATGTAGGTGACTATGTCGTCGAGTGTCTGGTTCTTCTCTTCGACCTCTTCGCTTACGATGCACACGTTGGGCTGGCATTGCAGGGCGCATTCGAGTGCGATGTGGCTGGCCGAGCGTCCCATGAGCTTGATGAAGTGCCAGTATTTGCGTGCCGAGTTGGCGTCGCGCTGGATGTTGCCGATTACTTCGGCGTAGGTCTTGCAGGCCGTGTCGAAGCCGAAGGAGGTTTCAATCTGTTCGTTCTTCAGGTCGCCGTCGATGGTCTTGGGGCAGCCGATAACCTGCACGCCGTAGTTGTGGGCGGCATAGTATTCGGCCAGTACGCAGGCGTTGGTGTTGGAGTCGTCGCCACCGATGATGACAACGGCCTTGATGCCAAGTTCGCGGATGATTTTGAGTCCGCTCTCGAACTGGGCTTCCTCTTCGAGCTTTGTGCGTCCCGAACCGATGAGGTCGAAACCGCCCGTGTTGCGGTACTCGTCGATGAGGGCGTCGGTCAGCTCAATGTATTTGTGGTCTACCAGACCGCCGGGGCCCATGAGGAAGCCGTAGAGCTTGTTGGCGGGATTCTGCTTCTTGAGTTCATCGTAAAGGCCACAGATCACGTTGTGTCCGCCGGGAGCCTGGCCGCCAGAGAGGATGATGCCGATGTTCATAGGGGCATATTCCTTTTTCTCATCGCTGGGTACAAACTCAACGAGGGGCATTCCGTAGGTGTTGGGGAAGAGTTTCTTGATTTCTTCCTGGTCGCCGACACTCTCGGTGGCATTTCCTTCTTTGATGCTCACATTGCCGCGCAGGCCGGCAGGGAGCTTGGGCTGGTAAGCCGCACGTGCAATCTGTAATGCGCTCTTTTCCATAAGGCTGTACAAAAAGAATAGGGGTTTGTTTCGTGTATTTGTTATTTGATGATGTCGAGTTCGCGGAATACCTTTCCCAGCGAGGCAACGGCGCGGTCCACCTGTTCTTTGGTGTGGGTGGCCATGAGTGCTACGCGCACCAGCGTGTCGTGGGGGGCACAGGCGGGCGGTATGACAGGATTGATGAATACGCCTTCCTCGAAGGCACGGGCCGTGGCGATGAAGGTCTTTTCGGTGTCGCGCACATAGAGGGGTATGATGGGCGATTCGGTTTCGCCGATTTCGAATCCTTCTTCGCGGAAGCGCTTCAGGGCGTATCGTGTCACCTCCCAGAGGGCTTCGATTCGTTCGGGCTCCTGCTGGATGATGTGGAGGGCTTCCATGGCACAGGCCGTGGCAGCCGGGGTGTTAGAGGCGGAGAAGATGTAAGTCCTGGAGTTGTGGCGCAGCCAGTTGATGATGCTTTCGTCGGCTGCGATGAATCCGCCGATGGAGGCCAGTGACTTGCTGAATGTACCCATAATGAGGTCAACCTCATCGGTAAGTCCGAAATAGTCACACACGCCGCGTCCCTGCTTGCCGAACACGCCCACGCCGTGGGCTTCGTCGACCATGATGGTGGCGTTATACTTGTGTTTGAGACGTACGATTTCGGGCAGGTTGGCCAGGTCGCCTTCCATGGAGAATACGCCGTCGACAACGATGAGCTTGACCGCTTCGGGGGCGCACTTCTGGAGTTGGCGTTCGAGGTCGGCCATGTCGTTGTGCTTGAACTTGAGACAGGTCGAGAACGAAAGACGGCGTCCGTCGACAATCGAGGCGTGGTCGCGGTCGTCACAGATGATGTAGTCTTCGCGACCTGTGAGGCAGGAAATGACACCGGAATTTACGGTGAAGCCAGTGGAGTAGCAGAGGGCATCCTCCTTGCCGATAAACTGGGCAAGCTCCTTTTCAAGCTGGATGTGGAGGTCGAGTGTGCCGTTCAGGAAGCGAGAACCGGCGCAGCCAGAGCCATACTTCTGCATGGCCTTGATGCCCGCTTGGATGATGCGGTCGTCGCCGGTGAGGCCCGTGTAGGCATTCGAACCGAACATCAGCACATGGTGTCCGCCCATTTCAACTTCTGTTCCTTGTTTGCCTTCGATGGCCCGGAAATAGGGGTACACGCCTTTCGCCTGGTATTCCTGCGGCAGGGTGTACTTCGCTAATCTGTCTTGTAAAATTCCCATTATATATCTGGTTGTAACTGAAGACCTCGAAATGAATGGTATTTTTTGAAGGCCTTCGTCAAATGTTTGCGGCAAAGGTAAGTATAATTCCTTTTAATAGTTTAATAATCCTTGGGAAAAATGCACGTTGGGACTAAAATTGTGCGGAAACAGGCGGTTTTGATTCGTAAACTTGAAGAATTGGGCAGGCGATCCGGTCGGGGCTGTCTTGCGAAACCGGCTTTTACGGCATGTTCTGTGGTCCTCACCGCCCATTCCGGCCCAACTGGCCTAATTTGCAGACACTCCGTGAACTTTTTCGGCAAAACAACGGCAAATAGAAAAAAATGCCATACATTTGCCAAGCGAAACTACAAGCTGGACGCAGGGTTCCGGATGAGGACAAAGCGAGAGGCAAGCAAGTTGGAGTGTATGATTGGCCATAGCCGGGCAGTGTGCCCCGGAAAATGGCAAACTTGCAGGCTTCAGGCCAAACCAGTAGCCTTGTGTGGCCGGGATTGTAGCCTCACTACCTTTTATCATCCAACTTTAAAACATAGTGTCATGAAAAAAACCATCCTGGTAACTGGCGGTACGGGCTTTATCGGCTCGCACACTACTGTTGAACTGCAAAATGCCGGCTACGATGTTGTGATTGTCGACAACTTGTCGAACTCGAAGGCCGACGTGGTCGACGGCATCGAGCAGATTACGGGCATCCGTCCTGCCTTTGAAGAGGTGGACTGCTGCAATCTGGCCGGTCTCGAAGCTGTATTCCAGAAGTATCCCGGCATTACGGGCATCATCCACTTCGCCGCCTCCAAGGCTGTGGGTGAAAGTGTCGAGAAGCCCCTCAAGTATTACGAAAACAACCTGCTCTCGCTCATCAACCTGCTGAAGCTCATGCCCAAGTACGACGTGAAGGGCATCATCTTCTCGTCATCGTGTACCGTATACGGACAGCCCGATCCCGAGAACCTTCCTGTCACCGAAAAGGCTCCTATCAAGAAGGCCGAAAGCCCCTATGGCAATACGAAGCAGATCAACGAGGAAATCATCCAGGACTACATCCACAGCGGCGCAAGCATCAGTGCCATCATCCTGCGCTACTTCAATCCCATCGGTTCGCACCCGACGGGCATTATCGGTGAAATGCCGAACGGCGTGCCTGCCAACCTGATTCCCTATCTCACCCAGACGGCTATGGGCATCCGTCCTTGTCTCAAGGTGTTTGGCGATGACTACGACACGCCCGACGGTTCGTGCATCCGTGACTACATCTATGTGCTCGACCTGGCCAAGGCCCATGTGGCTGCCATGGCACGCATCGTGGAAGGCAAGAACGCTGATCCTGTTGAAATCTACAATGTGGGTACAGGCAACGGCGTGAGCGTGCTCGAACTCATCAACACCTTCGAAAAGTGCACGGGCGTGAAGCTGAACTATGAGATCGCTCCGCGTCGTGCAGGCGACATCGAGAAGGTGTGGGGCAATGTTGACAAGGCCAACCAGGTATTGGGCTGGAAGGCAGTCCACACGCTCGAAGAGGCCCTGACTTCGGCCTGGAACTGGCAGCAGAAGCTGCGCGAACGTGGCATCATGTAATAGTGACCATATAAAGGAGCTGCGGCAGTTCTTGCATGAAGAATTGCTGCAGCTCTTTCATGTATGCGTGCGGCTCTCCATCTGCCGGCGCGCGTCATCCCCGTTTTACCTCCTCTCTCTTATCCCCGAAAATCATCTACGCCTGTGCAGCCCTACTATCTTGTCGAAGAGGAAGCCCTGCGGCGCAACCTCAGTCTCATAAGCCGCATTGCGCGCGAAGCGGATGTGGAGTTCATCTTGGCCTTCAAGGCCTTTGCCCTCTGGCGTACCTTCCCCATATTCCGCGAATATATAGGCCATACCACGGCCTCCTCTCCCTTTGAGGCCCGCTTGGCCGTCGAACAGTTCGGTTCGAAGGCGCATACCTACTCGCCGGCCTACGAAGCCGAAACCTTTGCCGAGCTGGTGCGCCATTCGAGCCACATAACCTTCAATTCGCTGACCCAGCTTGAACGTTTCGGCCCACAGGTGCGGGCCGCGGGAGCCGATGCCCCGTCGATAGGCTTGCGCATCAATCCCGAGTACAGCGAGATAGAGACGGAGCTTTACAATCCCTGTGCGCCGGGTTCCCGCTTCGGCGTATTGGCCTCCCAGCTCACACCGGGGAGGCTGCCCGAGGGAGTGGAAGGTTTCCATTGCCACTGCCATTGTGAGAGTCCCGCCTCGGCTCTCCAGCACACCTTGCAGCACATAGAGTCGAAGTTCGGACCTTGGCTGCCTTTGGTGAAGTGGCTGAATCTGGGTGGCGGCCACCTGGTGACGCGTCAGGGTTACGATGTGCAGTTGCTGGTTGGCGTGCTGCGCGATTTCCGTGCCCGTTATCCGCATTTGCATATTGTGCTCGAGCCCGGTTCGGCCTTTGCGTGGCAGACAGGTCCGTTGGTGTCAGAGGTGGTCGACGTGGTTGAGAATCATGGCATAAAGACCGCCATTCTGAACGTAAGCTTCACTTGCCACATGCCTGACTGCCTGGAGATGCCTTACCATCCTGCGGTGCGTGGGGCCGAAACATTGGCCGATGCGGCTGGGCAGGGGCTCGACCGTGCCCCCTGCGTCTACCGTTTGGGAGGCAACAGCTGCTTGAGCGGTGACTATATGGGATACTGGCGGTTCGAGAAGCCCTTGAAGGTGGGCGATTCCGTTATTTTCGAGGATATGATTCACTACACGACGGTCAAGACAAACATGTTTAACGGCATAGCCCATCCCGCCATCAAGATGAAACGCCTGGACGGTACCGTGCAGCTGTTGCGCGAGTTCGGTTATGCCGACTATCGCGACCGTATGGATTGACGCGTCCTCCCCGGCGTGTCATGTATACCTTATTATATACATAACCCATGTTGTATCTCCCCCAAAACCTCCCCGCATCGTTGTCGCTGGCATCGGCGACCTACAGCTTGTCTGGCTGGAAGCAGGTCGACGGTGTGCTTCGGGTACTGCTTCTCAACCTGATGCCACAGAAGGAGGTGACCGAGCTTGACATCGCCCGCACGTTGCAGCATACGGGTGTCGATGTCCAGCTGATACCTGTAAAGCTGAAGGGACAGACCTTCAAGACCACGTCCATGGCCCACATGCAGGCGTTCTATCTCGACGTTGAAGACCTGCAGGAAGAATCGTTCGACCGGATGATTCTGACGGGAGCACCGTTGGAACAGATGCCCTTTGAGCAAGTGCGCTACTGGGAGCAGCTGTGTCGGGTGATGGATTGGGCCGACAAGCACATACCGCGCACCCTGTATGTGTGCTGGGGCGCACAGGCTGGTCTGTACCATTTCTATGGCATTGACAAGCATGCCTTGCCGGCCAAGATGTTCGGCATATTCAGGCAGCGCGTGCTGCGTGAGGATTCGCCCTTGGTGTCGGGACTTTCCCCGGATTTTCCCATGCCCAATTCGCGGCATACCGAGGTGCGGCATGCCGAAATAGCCAGCCATGCAGCCGAAGGACTGCATATTGTGGCCGAAAGCGAAGAGAGTGGGGTGGGGGTTGTCGCCACAGACGACCTGAGGCGCACATTCATCGTCGGGCATTTGGAGTACGAGCCATATACGCTTCACAACGAATATCTCCGCGATTTGGCTAAGCAACTACCCATTTACGAACCTTTACATTATTATAGGGCAGACGGTTCGGTCGACTATTCCTGGGAAAGTGCCGCCCTGCGCTTTTACACCAACTGGCTGGTATAGCGCAGGCCGCGCTGCGTCCTCTGTCCAGACCGATAGCAGGCAGTGCAGCCAGCCTCTTCCCCTCGGCCAGTGTGCCAATCGCGTCGTGTCACGGTACGAGACCGGTCGGGTTAGGCATCTTCTGCGTACCCTCGGCCAGACAGTCCTTCCTCCCTGTTTATCGTTTGCGTCTGTTCTTGTGTGTCCAGCGGCTGATGGTTCCGTTGAATCGTTTCAGCAGCTTGTAGCCCAGCATCACGCCGTCATACACAGCGACAGCCCGGTCGGCCTGGCTCATCCAGTACTGTAGTTTCCCGCCAGATTCGGCAGGCGGTGCAAACAGAGTATGCCACTGTTCGGCAATGGCGGCCTTGTTCTCATCCAGCCGGGCGTGTAGCGTTTGCAGCCTTTTCTGTAGCAGTTCGGGGGTATAGCAATTTTGTTTCATGGGTGGGGCGTGTATGGTGTTAAAGGCTAAAGAATAGAGTTTAAAGTCTAAAGAATAGAGTCTAAAGTCTAAAGTCTAAAGTGTAGAGTCTAAAGTCTAAAGTGTAGAGTCTAAAGTCTAAAGGCCAGTAGTTTGCGACGTAGTCTGCGGACTTCGTTCCGGCGCATGGGACAAGCGTTCCGGCGCAGTAAACTAAAGGGGCTCATGCTTGTCGGGTTCAGGCTTCGCAGCGTCTCCCGGTGCGGGTTCGCCCAGAAAAAGCTTGGCGAGAAAGTCAGTCACGGGATTCTCGATCCATTCCTTGCGGCGAGCATAGATCACGCAGCCCAGAAGCAGATAGAAGCCCACTACAATGGCATAGCCGGCGGTGGGGCTGTTCAGCCATTCACCCAGGGCGGTAGCTGCCATCATGGAGATGAACCACAGTGCCAGGGAACCCAGCATAAAGAGAATGATGCTCAGGGCCAAGACCGTGAGCAGTTTGGACAGCTTGCTGACAGCATCGACCTTGAAGCATTCGGCGCGCAGTTCGAGGTGGCGGTGAAAGTCGGCCAGCAGTTGCGCGATGGCGTTGATGTGATTGTCGGATGAAAACACGGCTCGTAAAGGTGAATGAAGGGGGTTGAACAATCAAGGGCGTGGTAGCGTGACACGCCCGGTAGCCGGATTCGGCCAAAAGCGCAAACCGGCTGGCAGGGGACTGCCGGCCGGTTTGGCAAAACGGGGTTATTCAGCAGGCTGGAGCTCGTCGGCGATGTCGTCGACAAGGCTTTCCATTTCCTTGCGGTTCAGCTTGATGCCGCGCTTGCGAATGGCTTCGGCAATGCGTTCGCGCGTGTCAGCACCCTTTTCGGGAGCAAACAGAATACCGCAGGCTGCACCTACGGCAGCACCGCCCAAGAAGGCGGCCAGAATGCTAAGTCCTTTCATAGTCTTACGTTTTAGAAGGTGAATAATCAGTGATTTGTGATTCCAAAAGTACGGTTTTAATTTCAAAGCAGCCATAAAAAAGCCGTTTTTTTCGTCGGAACCGCGAGATTTCTAACATTTAATCATGTTTAACTACCCGATATGCCTCTCCCCTGCGGGGCTTTTGTATTTTTGTAACGATTTTTTCTTGGGCATCCCGCAGGACGGTCGAAGCGATTCGCTGTCCAGGTGCAGGTCTGGACGTTTGCCGCCGGAACGGAATGGCAGTCCAGGCAGCCGCGATGTGGAGGCCCTGACACAACGACAGTTATTCATTAAAGTCATATTTTGAAAATGAAGAAGAATTTGGTGTGGGCGCTCGGTTTGTGCGCCGCCATTGCACTGACCGGCTGTAAGTCGCGTGAAAGTGCTTACCGACAGGCATACGAGCAGGCTATGGCCCAAGACAAGACTCAGCCGAGCGAGCAGCAAGTAGTGACCAATCCTGTTGAGGAACGTCCCGTGACAGTGACGCCTCCGCCGTCAACGACACCTGTGACAGTCGACCACAGCGATGTGCGCGAAATCAAGGGTGACATGACCGTTGTCAGCGGCAATCCGCTCAAGACCTACAGTGTGGTAGTGGGCAGCTTCCTCACCCAGGCCAATGCCGAAGGTCAGAAAGCCCGCTTGCAGGGAAACGGCTACGATGCTCGTGTGGTGAAGACCAACGAGACCATCAACGGACAGACCGGTTGGTTCCGCGTGATTGCCTCTTCGTTCGACGACAAGGCATCGGCAGCACAGTCCCGTGATGCGCTGAAGGGCTCATACCCCGGAGCATGGCTGCTTTACCGCAAGTAGCATGCATCGAAAAGTCAGGAATAGGACAAGGCTACAAGTCTTCCTCAGCCGGCCGGACATCCGGCAGCTGGACTTGCCTGTCCCGTTCCTGGCTTTTTGCATGAAGGCTGGAACGGAAGCCTCCCCCAGTCCGGCTCCAGCCAGTGTTTGAGTCCAGGTTTACGAACAATAGAACCCTCCTAACAGTCAACGTGTGCATTTGGAACAGATGAAGCCCCTGTTGGGCCTGACCCCCGGCGAGATGCAACAGGCTTGCCGCGCGTTGGGGCTTCCTGCCTTTGTGGGCAAGCAAGTGGCAGGCTGGATATATCAAAAGCGTGTGCCGCATATCGACGACATGAAGAATGTGGGCAAGGCCGCGCGTGAGTTGTTGAAGCAACATTTTACTTTGGGAACAAGCCGGCCGGTGCGGGAGCAGCGGTCGGTCGACGGAACGGTGAAGTACCTGTATGCCACGGCCGACGGTCACTTCATCGAAACCGTGTATATCCCCGATGGCGAACGAGCCACCCTGTGCGTCAGTTCGCAGGTGGGGTGTAAGATGGGATGCGCCTTCTGCATGACAGGCCGTCAGGGCTTTGTCGCCTCCTTGACGGTAGCCGACATCCTTAACCAGATCTATTCGCTGCCTGAGGCCGCTACCCTCACCAATGTGGTGTTTATGGGCCAGGGCGAGCCATTCGACAACCTCGATGCGGTGTTGCGTGCCATAGAGGTGCTGACAGCCGATTGGGGCTGGGGATGGAGTGCCAAGCGTATCACGGTGTCGACAGTCGGGTTGTCCAAAGGCTTCGAGCGGTTCCTGAATGAGAGCCAATGCCACCTGGCCATCAGCCTGCATCACCCCATACCTGCCGAACGAGCCAGACTGATGCCGGCCGAACGGGCCTTCAGCCTGACACAGATGGTCGACGCGTTGCGTCGTTACGACTTCTGCCGCCGCCGTACCGACGGCCCGAAGCCCGCCGAAGGGAGCAGGCAGCGCAGGCTTTCGTTTGAGTATATCGTGTTTAAGGGCATCAACGACAGTCGCCGCCATGCCGATGCCCTGTTGCGCTTGCTCCGGCCGCTTGAGTGCCGGGTTAATCTCATTCGCTTCCACGACATACCCGACACGCCGTTGCAGGGTGTCGACGACGATACCATGCGCCAATTGCGCGACTATCTCACCTCCCATGGCGTGTTCACTACCATCCGTGCTTCGCGCGGACAGGACATCTTTGCCGCCTGCGGACTGCTCAGTACCGCCGAGCAGGAGCGACAAAGGGGCGATTAGCTCTACCGCTTATGCCCCTGCGGGTGGAAACAGGTCAGGCCGGGCGGCCTGCGCGCTGTACGGACTGAAATGAGGTGCTCCCCTCGTTTTATCCACAGATGTCATACAGATTCCAAGCAGATTCTGCCTGATGGCTGCGGATGACCCCGTAATGTGCAGGCAGGATGCCAGCTCTCCCAGTTTAAGCAGACTGAATGCCAGCTCTCCCAGTGCATCGCCGCCAGTCTCCGGTCGATGCTCTCTGGCATCTGCAGATAATTAAGAACATCTCTAACCCAATTATATACTTCTCTCCATGACTGACCCAAACCAACAGAAAGATACTACATCGGCCCAGCCCGAAGTGCGCCCTGCGCGTGTGCGCATTGGCATCACCCAGGGCGATACCAACGGTGTGAGCTGGGAAATCATCCTGAAGGTGTTTGCCGAAGCCTCCATGCTGGAGCTGTGTACACCTATTATATATGGCCATACCAAGGTAGCCGCTTACCATGCCAAGACATTGGGGCTGAACACGCAGTTCCGCATCGTGGCCGATGCGGATGAAGCCGCCGAAGGGCAGCTCAATCTGGTCAACTGCTCCGACGATGAGGTAAAGGTGGAATATGGCGTTTCGGCAGCCGAGGCCGGACATGCAGCCTTCGTGTCGCTCGAACAGGCCGTCCACGACCTCAAGGAAGGTCGCGTTGACGTGCTGGTCACCGCCCCCATCAACAAGAAGAGCATACAGAGCGCCAACTTCCGCTTTCCGGGCCATACCGAATATCTGCAGGCCCGCTTGGGCGACGAGCGCACCGAGCCGCTCATGATTCTGTGCAACAGTCTGATGCGCGTGGCGTTGGTTACGACCCATCTCCCCATTTCCGAGGTGGCCTTTGCGGTCACCGAAGAGCGCATAGCCCAGAAGGCCCGCCTGCTGTACGACTCGTTGTGCCGCGACTTCGGCATTTCCTCGCCGCGTATAGCCATACTGGCTCTCAACCCCCATGCCGGCGATGGCGGTGTGATAGGCCAGGAGGAGGACGAGGTGATTACCCCCGCCGTCAAGTCGCTTGTCGATGCCGGCCTTCCCTGCTACGGCCCCTTCGCAGCCGATGGATTTTTCGGTGCCGGCATGTACCGCCGTTTCGATGCGGTGCTGGCCATGTATCACGATCAGGGACTTGCCCCCTTCAAGTCGCTGGCCCAGAACGATGGAGTGAACTACACGGCCGGCCTGCCCTTTGTGCGCACTTCGCCCGACCACGGCACAGCCTACGACATTGCCGGAAAGGGTGTGGCCAATGCCCAGTCATTCCGCAACGCGGTGTATGCAGCCATCGACATCTGGCGCAACCGTCGTGCCTTCGACGAGGCCTATGCCAATCCCCTGCCCAAAATCTACCAGGAGCGTAAGGAGCGGTAACAGCCATCCTGAGGCTCCCGACACTCCCGTAACTTCCCGATTCCCATCCCCTCATAACCCCAAGGTATATATATTGTATGAAGTATGCCATTATCGCTGCGGGCGAGGGCTCCCGTTTGCAGCAGGAGGGCATTGACCTGCCCAAGCCTCTGGTACCCATTGGCGGCGAGGCCATGATCGACCGGTTGTTGCGCATCTTCCGCCACAACCGGGCCGACGAGATTGTAGTCATTGTCAACACGCTGAACCCCCTTGCCGAGCGTCATCTGCGCGGCTTGCAGGAAGCCGGCAAGGCCGACGACGTGCGCTTGGTGGTGAAGAGCACGCCCAGCTCCATGCACAGCTTCGCCGAGCTGGCTCCCTATCTGCACGACGGTCCTTTCTGTCTCACAACGGTCGATACCATCTTTCGCGAAGAGGAATTTGCCGGCTACATCGCCCACTTCCTGCAGAGTGAGGCCGACGGCTGCATGGCCGTCACCGACTACATAGACGACGAGAGTCCGCTTTATGTAGCAACCGACAGCCAGTTGCACATCACGGGCTTTCACGACACCGACGAGGGCGACCGTTACATCTCGGGCGGCATCTACTGCCTGCGTCCGCAGGCTCTGCATACCCTGGACCGCTGTCTGCGTGAAGGCAAAAGCCGTATGCGCAATTTCCAGCGCGCCTTGGTCGAGGATGGCTTGAAGCTCGAAGCCTGCCCGTTCAGCAAGATACTCGACGTAGACCACGCCACCGATATCGCCAAGGCTGAGCGGTTCCTGCAGCGCAATTGAGTGCGCTGGCATCTGTATCTTAACACCGTTCTTCTGCATGTTACACATCTTATGCGTCGGTCGTTCGCCGCGTTTCAGTCCCAACTCAGTGGATCGTGATGCCGCTATTCTGGCAGCAGTAGTGGCTCGTATGCAGCGCAAGGGCCATGAAGTCTTTACCATAGCTGAGGATTTGCTCGAATCGGTCGACCTGTCCGAGTTCGACTTGGTATGTTCCATGGGGCGCAGCACAGCCGCCTTGCAGACATTGCATCGGGCCGCGTCCTCGCGGCATCTTTGTGTGGTCAATGCGCCTATAGCCCTCATGCGCGGCACCCGTCAGCACTTGGCCGAAGTGTTTGATGCTGCAAAGATACCCCAACCGGCCTACGTGTCGTTGCGTGCGGACCAGTCCGACCTGTCTCAGCTGCCTGCAGACTTCGGCTTCCCGTTCTGGCTCAAGCGGGCCGACGCATGTGCCCAAAAGGCCAGCGACGTGCAGTTCGTGACCGACATGCCACAGGTCCGGGCAGCCCTTCAGGACCTTGCCGACGAGGGAGCCGCCAGCGTGCTGGCCGTTCAGCATGTGCCGGGCGATCTGGTCAAGTTCTACGGTGTCGAGGGAACAGGCTTCTTCCACTGTCATTACCCCACCGAGTCGGCCGGCTTTTCGAAGTTCGGTTTGGAGCAGCACAACGGCGCGCCGCAACATTACAGCTATTCACAGCAGGACCTGAAGGCAGCCGCAGACCTTGCGGCCCGCCATACAGGCTTCACGGTCTATGGCGGTGATGCTGTCATCCTGTCTGATGGCAGCTTCCGGCTCATCGACTTCAACGACTGGCCCAGCTTCTCGGCGTGTCGCCGTGAGGCAGCCAAGGCCATCGCGGAGCGTGTGCTCCAGCTTGCCGAATAGCCCCCAGGCGGCATCAGCCCCTCTCTTTCGAAACTATCGACCCCCGAAAAAAACAAAATCCTTCGACGACATGTCCTCCACCCAGCTACAGAGCACCTTCAAGTCGACTGACACCGAAGAGTGGCTCGACATCCACTTCACCCGTCCTTTAGGCCTGCTATGGGCGCGCCTTTTCAACCATTTCGACATCCATCCCAACGTAGTGACCATACTCAGCATTATTCTGGGCGTAGCAGCCGGTGTCATGTTCTATTACCCCGACATGGGCCACACCCTTTGCGGCATTCTGCTGCTGGTGTGGGCCAACCTCTACGACAGCGCCGACGGACAGCTGGCTCGCATGACAGGCAAGAAGACCCGTTGGGGACGCATCCTCGACGGTTTTGCAGGCGACCTGTGGTTCATTGCCATCTATGCAGCCATCTGCCTGCGCCTTCAGTCCGAGCTCATTCCCGGCACCCACACAGAGTGGGGAATAGGCATCTGGTTGCTGGCCGCATTCTCAGGCTTGATTTGTCATGGCAAGCAGTGCCAGCTGGCCGACTATTACCGCAACATCCACCTCTACTTTCTGAAAGGAGAACAGGGGAGTGAACTCGACAGTTACGAAAAACTACGTGCCGAACTCCGTTCGCTGAGCTGGAAGCGCGATGGCATGTGGTTGGTGTTCCTCTATTTCTATGGCAATTACACCCGTTCGCAGGAACAGATGACTCCCGCTTTCCAGCGTTTCAGACAGTGGCTTGCCAAGGAGTTTGCCGGTCAGCCCCTTCCGCAGGCGTTGCGTAGCGATTTCCGTGAAGGCAGCCTGCCCCTCATGAAGTACGCCAACATCCTCACCTTCAACACCCGCGCCATCGTTCTTTACCTCTCCCTGCTGTTGGGAGTCCCCTGGGCCTATTTCGTGTTTGAGGTCGTAGTCATGAACCTGCTGTTCTTCTATATGCGCAGTCGCCACGAATCCCTGTGCCGGCAGCTCATGCAGCGCAATTATCAAGAATCATGAAGCCCCTTTACCGCAACCTGTTCCTGTTGTTCGGCATTGCCGCCATCGTGGTGATGCTCTGCACGTTCGAGGTCGACTACAATCAGCTTGTGCAGAATCTGGGCCGTGCCGGCCTTTACCTTCCGGCCGTCATCGGTGTGTGGGTTCTTGTCTACGCTTTCAATGCCTGGGCCTTCCAGATTATTGTCAACAGCGGACAGCACACCAAACACCTGAGTTTCCGTCATGCCTACAAACTCACGGTCTCGGGCTTCGCCTTCAGCTACACCACACCGTTTGGCTTTGGCGGAGGTCCGTACAGGGTGATGGAGTTAGGTGCTCACATAGGCATAGCCCGTGCCACTTCTTCCGTGGTGCTCTATTCCATGATGCACATCCTGTCCCACATTTGTCTGTGGAGTACGGCCGCCGTGCTCTTTGCCGTGGCCTATACCGACAAGATGACCCCTTTCCTTTGGGGCTTGTTTGCGCTTTTTGTGCTGGCCGTTCTGCTGGTGCTCATTTTGTTCCGCCTGTGCTACAAGCGCGGTCTGGTCGTGCGCCTGTTCCAGCCTTTGCTCCACATCCCCTTTGTCAAGCACAAGGCGCGTCGCATCTACGATGCCCACCTGGCCGATATGCAGAAGATCGACGATGGGGTGGCCTATCTGCACTCCCAGCCCCGCGCCTTCTTCCTTTCGCTCCTGTGGGAGTACGTGGCACGTGTGGTCAATGCCCTTGAATACTATTTCATTTTGCTTTCGTTGGGTGTGAGCCTCACCTTCCTCGATGCCGTGCTGGTACTGGCCTTTTCTTCGCTCATTGGCAACCTCCTCTTCTTCCTGCCCATGCAGCTGGGAGCCCGCGAAGGCGGCCTCTTGCTCATTGTGCGCATATTGGGCCTCAGTGCTTCGGGCATAGGTGTATTCACCAGCCTCTACACCCGTGTGCGTGAACTGGTGTGGATATTCATCGGGGTCAGCTTGGTAAAGGTGGGCAACAAGCAGCTCATGAAGTCAGAATAGGTTGACACCCGTTATTCAGCCTGATGGACAGCTCCCTCCATAAGCTCATAACCCTTTCAGAATTAGTTTATTTGATATGCCCCAAGCCTTCCTTTTCGATTACGGTGGCACACTCGACACCTCGGCCCGCCACTGGGCAGGTGTGCTGTTCGAGGGCTACGTCCATGCCGGCGTGCCCGTCAGCGAGCTCCATTTCCGCGATGCCTACGTCTATGCCGAACGCAAGCTGGCCCGCGAAATGCCCATCCAGCCCCACGACGACTTCCACGCACTGTTGGTGAAGAAGCTGCAAGCAGAGTTCGAATACTTGGTCAGCGAGCAGCTGCTGCCCGCCGCGCACCGCGCCGACGTGCCCCACTACGTGGCCAGTATAGCCCGCTACCTCGACGACTTTGCCCGTCGGCAGACGAGCCGTTCGGCACAGGTGCTCCAGGCGCTGTCGTCGCGCTACCGTCTCATACTCGTGTCAAACTTCTACGGCAACCTCCACACCGTCGTGGAGCGTTACGGTCTCGACCACTACTTCGAGACTATCGTAGAGAGCGCAGTGGTGGGCGTGCGCAAGCCCGACCCCGCCATTTGGCAGCTGGGTATCGATGCGGCAGGCTGTGCCGCGGCCGACTGCGTCGCGGTGGGTGACAGCTACGACAAGGACATACTGCCCGCGCGCGCCGTAGGCTGCCAGACCGTCTGGTTCAAAGGCGAGGAGTGGAAGCCCGCTGAGCGCGACGAGACGCTCCCCACACACGTCATCACCTCGTTGCCCCAGCTGCTGCACTACTATCCCGCATAGCTGCCGCGCCCTCTCACACGACCGCTGCACGGGCAGTATGACTTTGCCGCGTGCTCGGTATACCGCAAAAAAGCCGCCTTAAAGCTCGGGCGGCTTTTTCTTGATGCCCAGCCGGGTCTCGATGTAGTCAAACGTATCGTAGGCATAGAAGCCGGGCCAGTCCGCGGATGTTCTTGTATATCCGCAGCTGTCAGACAGATTTGAGACAGATGTCTGCAGTGTCCAGTTCAACATTTGCAGCTGTCAGCCTGCGTCAACCGAGGGTGTGAGGCGACGGTGTACCGGGTTGACTACAGCGGGCTGGATGCCTGCTCTCCCAGTCGTTGGTATTACAGGCCGTTCGGAACAAGGCCCTATCTGCAAGTCCTATTTTGCAGGGCTTCGGACGGGATGTTTGTACTCTTGGGGCGTTTACCGGCCAGCTGTCATTCCAAATAGCGATTGCAGCTATAGCAAGAACCGTTTATGTTTTGTTTTTAGGAGTTTTGTCCGTGGTTACCTTTGCAGCGGATTTCTAAAATATGTTGAGACATGAACGAACCAGTAATTGTGTGGGTCTCCATCATTGTGCTGATGGTTGTTGCCCTTGTTGTGAGAACTGTCAGGAAACCACATCCGTCCAACGGAGTGAGGAAGCATCGGCGTATAATCGAGTTCGGAAAGGAAGCCGAAATGTTTTATTGTCCGGGCGACCGATATGACAACGACGAAGACCTGTAGCGAGATTGGGGATTTCCTCTCCGAATATGCCACATGGCTGTGGGGGTGCGGTGCCACATGCATTCGTCTGGAAAAGAACGTGAGGCGCATGGCACAGACCTTGGGAGTGGAGATAGACATGGGCATCATGCCCACCCATATATATGCCACAGTGTGGCGCCACGACAGAAGCGACTGCTACACTGTGGTGCGCGCAATGCACAAATCGGCCATCAGTTTCGATGTCAATACGCAGCTGAGCAAGCTGAGTTGGGATTTGGCAGACGGACGGTGTGACTTCGAGCAGGCAAGGCGCATGTTTGAGCACATCAAGCAGACACCGTCGGCCAATCCCTGGCTTGTGTTGCTGTTGGCCTCTGTGGCCAACGCGTCGTTTTGCCGTCTGTTCGGCGGCGATGCCGTGGCGATGCTTCTTGTTTTTGTATCAACACTTTGCGGTTTTCGGGTCAAGCAGATGATGTTAGCCGACAAAGTGGACGTGAGGATTGTGTTTGCCTGTTCGTCTTTCTTCTCGGCAGTCATCAGTGCCGGAGGACATTTGTTCAGCTGGGGCAGCACGCCAGAGATAGCCTTGGCGAGCAGTGTGCTCTATCTGATTCCCGGCATTCCCTACATCAACTCTGTGAGTGACATGCTCGATGGACATTATATATGTGCCTACAGCCGATTGATGGACGGCATAGTGCTGACAGCCTGCCTGTCGTTGGGCTTGTGCTGCGGATTGGTTGTGATGAGTATGAAAATCATTTGAAGCACATGGATGGTATGAATATTCTGTTGCAAGACGGCTTTTTCGCGGCTATGGCCGCTGTGGGCTTCGCCAGTATCAGCAACCCTCCCCGCAGGGCCTATCCCTGCTGCGCTATACTTGCCGCAGTGGGGCATGCATTGCGTTATCTCTTGATGAACAACCATGTCGTTGCCGTGCACATTATTTTGGCGAGCGGCATAGCCGCATTTGCCATCGGAATCCTTGCAGTAAGGTTGGCACTCGTGGCCAAATGTCCTGCAGAGACCTGCTTTTTCCCTGCATTGCTGCCGATGATTCCAGGCATGTATGCATATCGCACTGTGGAGGCTTTCGTGTTGTGTCTGTGCCATTCGGACGAGTCCACGTTTATACACTATCTTTACCACTTTGCCTATAACGGGTTTACGTGCTCCATAATCATATTGGGCATGGTGGTAGGGGCTAACATCCCCATATTTCTAATGAAAAGGATGTCGTTTATGGCGACAAAAATGGATTGACCATGGAATTAAGACAACTGAAATATTTCGTTGAAGTGGCCGAGACCCTCAATTTTTCGGATGCGGCGAGAAACCTCTGCATCACTCAAAGCACTTTGTCACAGCAAGTCAAACAACTGGAACAGGAATTCGGCACACAGCTGCTGCAGCGCAACAGCCATACGGTGAGTCTGACGGAGGCAGGAGAGCAAATGCTGCCCTACGCCCGTCAGACACTGCACAGTGCCAATCTTTGTTTCGACCGTGTGCACGACTTGCAGGAAATGCTTACAGGCACGCTCAATATCGGAGTGACATTCTCCTTTAGCCCTATACTCACTGAGACGTTGGTCGTCTTCATGAAACGCTATCCCCACGTGAGGCTGAATATATACTATAAGACGATGGATGAACTGATGGACATGCTCTCGGCCAGAAAAATTGATTTTGTGCTGGCCTTCCGCCCTGTCGCTCCATACGCTGACATCGAATCCCACATCCTCTTCGACAATCATCTGTCAGCCATAGTGAGCGACGGCCATCCCCTTGCCAGAAAGGACAAGGTAACACTCGATGACATTGCCAGATATGATATAGCCCTGCCGGCAAAAGGGCTGCAGGCAAGATATGCCTTTGACAGAATCAGAGAGAACGCCCATAACGACCTGCACGTGAGGATAGAACTCAATGAGGTAAATATCCTCTTGAAACTCGTCAGGCAGAGCATGCTCGTGGGTATCCTGTCGGAGGCTACCACGTATGATACCGATGGTATAAAGGCAATACCGATAGACAGGCCAGAAAACGAGATGCAGGGCTGCGTACACACCCTGCGTAACACGTATCGTAAGCACGCTATGCTGCGGTTCATCAAGATGCTCAGCGAGGCAAATGCTGTCAGAGAGCGTGTCAGCGAATGGATAAGGTGAAGGCTTCAGTGCACAACGGAGTCTCTGCCGTACAGTAATTTGCACGAGGTATCTCTGCAAGGGAGCGTTACAGGCCGTTTGGGGCAAGTCCTGTGTTGAGGAGAGGTGGATGGAGCGTAAATGGTAGGGGATTGTGAAAGTCGTGAAACCTCCTTCAACCGCTGCTATGAGGCGACGGTGCACAGGGAGAGCTGGTATCCAGCCTGTTTAAACTACAGGGAGAGCAGGCTGGATGCCTGCTCTCCCTGTAGTTTAAAGCTGCGGGCCACTCAGAACAGGGCCTCGGGCGGGATGGAGCGGCGCGTCTGTCTGTGGCCTTATTCATCGCCCAGCATGGCCAGGAACTCGTTTTCCGCCACGAGGGGTACGCCCAGCTTGGTGGCCTTGTCAAGCTTGGAAGGGCCAACCCCCTCGCCGGCCAGCACGAAGGAGGTCTTCTTCGATATGCTGCCCACGTTCTTGCCGCCGTGTGCCTCAATCATCGTTTTGTATTCCTCGCGCGAGTGGTGCGCGAAAGTGCCGCTGATGACGATGGTCTTTCCCAGCAGTGCGTCCGAAGCCAGGGCTTGTTTGCCTGCCTCCATTTGCAGGCCCGCCTGTGCCAGCCGTTCGACCAGTTGTCGGTTGCGCGGTTCGGCAAGGTAGGCATGGACGCTCGAAGCAATGACCTCGCCGATTCCTTCCACCTCAAGCATGGCCTCGGTTTCGGCCTGACACAGGGCTGTCATCGAACCGAAGTGGCGGGCCAGGCTCTTGGCAGCCACTTTGCCCACAAAGCGTATGCCCAGTGCATACAGCACGCGTTCGAAGGGAACCTGCTTGCTCGCTTCGAGCGCGTCGATCACCTTCTGGGCCGAGCGCAGGCGTGTGCCACCGTCTCCCTGCAGGTCGGCAGTGGTCAGGTTGTAGAGGTCGGCGGCATCACGAATCAGGCCTCGCTCGAAGTAGTCGTCCACCGTTTCGGGGCCCAGCGAATCAATGTTCATGGCATCGCGGCTGATGAAGTGCTCGATGCGCCCTTTGAGTTGTGGCGGACACTGTGTGTCGTTGGGGCAGTAGTGGGCAGCTTCGCCGGGATAGCGCACTAAGGGCGAGCCGCACTCGGGACAATGGTCGATGAACTTCACTTTGTCTCCCAGATTCGGATTGTCATGTCGCGCATCGAGGTCAACACCCGTGATTTGGGGGATGATTTCGCCAGCCTTCTCCACCCACACGCGGTCGCCCAGGTGCAGGTCGAGCTGTTCCATGATGTCGGCATTGTGCAGCGAGGCCCTACGCACCACAGTGCCGGCCAGCAGTACGGGTTCCATGTTGGCCACGGGAGTGACGGCCCCGGTGCGTCCCACCTGGAAGGTAACCTCGTTCAGCCGTGTCAGGGCGCGTTCGGCCTTGAACTTGTAGGCGATGGCCCAGCGTGGGCTCTTGGCCGTCGTGCCCAGTGCCAGCTGTTGGGACAGGTCGTTCACCTTGAGCACGATGCCGTCGGTGGCCACGGGGAGTTCGCGGCGGTGAATGTCCCAATAGTCAATGTACTCAAAAATCTCGTCTACGCTGTGGGCCAGCTTGGCATGTGCCGACACCTTGAAGCCCCACTGGGCGGCTGCTTGGAGTCGTTCGAAGTGGGTGGAGTAGGGTAGGTTCTCGCCCAGCACGTAGTAGAGGTAGGCATCGAGGCGGCGGCGGGCCACTACGGCCGAGTTCTTGCTTTTGAGCGTGCCCGATGCAGCGTTGCGCGGGTTGGCAAAGAGCTGTTCGCCGATGGCCTCGCGTTCGGCGTTCAGCCGCTCGAAGCTCTGCCAGGGCATGAGCACCTCGCCCCGGATCTCGAAGTCGTCGGGACAGCCGCAGCCGGCGGGCAGTTGCAAGGGTACGGAGCGTATGGTCTTCACGTTGTCGGTGACATCGTCGCCCTGCACACCGTCGCCCCGCGTCACAGCGCGCACCAGCCTGCGGTGTTCGTAGTGAAGGGCGATGCTCAGGCCGTCGAACTTCAGTTCGCAGCAAACGGCAAACGGCGCGCCGCCCAGGGCTTCGCTTGTGCGTTGCCAGAAGGCTTCGACATCGGCCCGCGAATAGGTGTTGCCGAGCGACAGCATGGGGCGGGTGTGGGTCACCTGTACAAATTCGTGGTTCAGGTCACTGCCCACGCGCACCGAGGGCGAAGTGTCGTCAGCCAGTTCGGGATGGCGCGCTTCGAGCCTCATGAGCTCGTCCATCAGTTCGTCAAACTGCTGGTCGGAAATCACGGGCGCGTTTTTGATGTAGTAGTTGTAGTTATGCCGGTGCAGCTCGTCGCGCAGCTGCATGATGCGTTGCTTTTCGTCCATGGTTCAGAAGGATGCTTGGTCGGGTGTTTCCGCCTGCCGTGCAGGCTGCGGTGGGAATGCAGCGGCAAACGTTGCTGCAAATGTAAGGAAAAATCCGCGAGCCATTGCTGCCGCAGGGTGAAGAACCCGTTCTCTTCGCGTTCTGCTGTCATGTTTCCCAAATTCAGGCTTCGAAAAAGTGTGGGGTATGGTCCGGCGAATCGTCGGAAAAGTGTACTTTCGCATCCACTTAGCTTCTTTTACCTCCACATCAGCCCTGTCGGGAGTCTTCCCGGCTGTCACTGATTCCAGTCAAAGGCAATGAAACGACTCCTATATATAATAATGTGTGCCTGCTTGGCCTGCGCAATGCGCGGGCAGGTGCAGACGGCCGACAGCATGTTTGCCAGAGTGCCGCGCGAGGTGTTGCCGGTACTTGACCGTACGGCCAGACTCGACCTGCTCGACCTGTACAACTGCGGTCTGCCGGCCAAGGCCGAGAACTGCTATGGCGGACAGTCCGAGCTGTTGCGGAAGTCGGCCGACTTCCTGCTGTTGCGCACCTCTGAGGTGGGGACGTGGCAGATGAAGCTGCTGGAGAACCCACACGACACGCTGGTCATGACAGTGTGGTGTCTGGAGGCCGACGGACTGCACTGCGAGGCCGGCGTCTACGACCTGGGGTGGCACAAGTCGCGTCCTGTCGCCTTGCCGCAGCCCCGGTTCGAAGAGCTGTTCGTGCCCCGTCCCGACCTGTCGGACGACCGCAACCAGGTGTTGGCGGCCGTGTTGCGCCGCATGCCTGTTGTCATGCAGTGGGACGATGAAGGCAGGCGGCTGGTGTGCAGGCTGGGTCTGGAGGGGCTTTCGGCCGAGGAGAGGGCGGACGCAGCAGGGTGTACGAAGCATTTGTCTTATGAATGGAAAAAAGGCATGTTTTGTAGGGTAGAAGATGAAAAATAGTTTCTAAAACGGAGCTTTCTTAATCCTTTTGATAAAAAATCAGCTCATTCAGAGTAATTTTGAAAATATATAGATATATTTGCAGCCAATTACGCGCGTGCAGTCTCTGCATCCCGCCAATTGGCTGCAAAATTGTACTCTCGGTTTGCTCCGCAGTTCTGCCTGATGTCTGCGGATAAGCAGCAAACATCTGCAGACAGACCGTAAGAGAGCCGATGCCGTACAGGGAGCGCAGGCATCCTGCCTGCTGTTCCGATCCAGTCCACAGATGTCAGACAGAAGTCATGCAGATGTTCGGCAGACTGCTGCGGACAGATTGGCATCACGCAGGCCAAGGCCTGTTGTCGGTTTGAGCAGGCCTTTGCCAGCTCTCCCGGTGCACCGCCGCCTCTTGTCTCCGACCGATGCTGTCTGACATAGACAATTCGTGTGAATATCTAACCCTGCGTTTTCACCGGGCCGGAAGTCCAGCAAGCGCTTGCAGGCTTCAGGAACCAACGGGAAGGCGTGTTTACAGAAACCCAAATGCAAGAAAACGAAAGACTTAACCAAGGACTCTACAGCCCCGACTATGAGCACGACGCTTGTGGTGTGGGCATGATTGTCAACATTCACGGCCACAAGAGCCACGAACTGGTGGACGGAGCCTTGAAGGTGCTCGAAAACATGAAGCACCGAGGGGCGGAAGGTGCTGACAACAAGACCGGCGACGGTGCCGGCATACTGCTCCAGATACCCCATGAGTTCATCCTGCTACAGGGCATACCCGTTCCCGAAAAAGGCCGCTATGGCACTGGACTGCTGTTCCTGCCCAAGGATGAGGCCGAACAGAGCGGCATACTGAGCATACTGATAGAGGAAATCGAGCGCGAAGGCCTGTCGCTCATGCACTTGCGCACCGTGCCGACCCGTTCGGAGATATTGGGCAAGGAAGCCTTGGCCACCGAGCCGGCCATCAAGCAGGTGTTCATCACCGGCGGCACAACCGACAACCTGGAGCGCAAGCTCTATCTGGTGCGCAAGAAGGTGGAGCAGCGCGTACGCCACAAGGACTTCTACGTCTGCTCGCTTTCGTCCAGGAACATTGTATATAAAGGAATGCTCTCGTCCACGCAGCTGCGCGAGTACTTCCCCGACCTCACACAGCCCTATTTCACCAGCGGACTGGCTGTGGTCCACTCCCGTTTCTCGACCAACACCTTCCCCACGTGGGGACTGGCCCAGCCCTTCAGGCTGCTGGCGCACAATGGCGAAATCAACACCATACGCGGCAACCGCGCCTGGATGGAAGCACGCGAGGCTGTGCTCTCGACCGAGGTGCTGGGCGATGTCAAGCAGATCCGCCCCATCATACAGCCCGGCATGAGCGACTCCGCCTCGCTCGACAACGTGCTGGAGTTCATGGTCATGTCGGGGTTGAGCCTGCCCCACGCCATGGCCATGCTGGTGCCCGAAAGCTTCAACGACAAGAACCCCATTTCGGAGGACCTGAAGGCCTTCTACGAATACCACTCCATCCTGATGGAACCCTGGGACGGACCCGCCGCCCTGCTGTTCAGCGACGGCCGCTTTGCCGGCGGCATGCTCGACCGCAACGGACTCCGCCCGGCCCGTTACCTCATCACCAAGAACGACCACATCGTCGTGGCCTCCGAGGCGGGAGTCATCGGCTTTGAGGCCGGAGACATCAAGGAGAAGGGACGGTTGCAGCCAGGTAAGATCCTGCTGGTCGACACCCAGGAGGGACGCATATACTACGACGGAGAACTCAAGGAGGAACTGGCCAAGGCCAAGCCCTACCGCGAGTGGCTCTCGACCAACCGTATCGAGCTCGACGCACTCAAGAGCGGACGAAAGGTCGACAACAGCGTGGCCGACTACGACGTGAAGCTGCGCGTGTTCGGCTATACGCGCGAGGACATTGAGCGCACCATCGTGCCCATGTGTAACGCCGGCAGCGAGCCGGTGGCGTCGATGGGCAACGACACACCGCTGGCTGTGTTGTCGACACGGCCCCAACTGCTGTTCAACTACTTCCGCCAGCAGTTTGCCCAGGTGACCAACCCTGCCATTGACCCCATACGCGAGGAACTCGTCATGTCGCTCACCGAATATATCGGTGCGGTGGGCATGAACATCCTCGTGCCCAACGAGAGCCACTGCAAGATGGTACGCCTGCCTCACCCCGTGTTGAGCAACAGACAGCTCGACCTGCTGGGCAACATCCGCTACAAGGGCTTCAAGACGGTGAAGCTGCCCATGCTCTTCGAGGTAAGACGGGGCAGGGCCGGACTGCAGGAAGCCCTCAACAACCTGTGTCGTGAAGCAGAACAAAGTGTGCTGGACGGCGTGAACTACATCATTCTCAGTGACCGCGGCGTCGACGAGGAACACGCGGTCATCCCCTCGCTGCTGGCCGTGAGTGCCGTGCACCATCACCTGATCTCGGTACAGAAGCGTGTAGAGACGGCCTTAGTGGTCGAGAGCGGCGAAATACGCGAAGTCATGCACGCCGCCCTGCTGCTGGGCTACGGTGCCAGTGCCATCAACCCCTACATGGCCTTCGCCGTGCTCGATGACCTGGTGAAACACGGCGAGGTGCAGATGAACTACGAGACGGCCGAGAAGAACTACATCAAGGCCATCTGCAAGGGACTCTACAAGGTGATGTCGAAGATGGGCATCAGTACCATCCGCTCCTATCGCGGTGCCAAGATTTTCGAGGCAGTGGGCGTGGGCGAAGAGGTGCTGAAGACCTATTTCGGCACGCCGGTGTCGACCATCGGCGGCATCGGGCTCGAAGAGATAGCCCGCGACTATGCCCGCCTTCATGCCGAGGGATTCGCGCCCCAGCCTTCCGAGCTCAAGGACCTGCTGCCCCATGCGGGTCTGTTCAGCTACCGCAAGGACGGTGAGCGCCATGCCTGGAACCCCGAAACCATCGCTGCCCTGCAGCTCGCCACCCGGCTGGGGAGCTACAAGAAGTTCAAGGAATTCAGCCGCCTGGCCGACAACAAGGAGCAGCCCCTCTTCCTGCGCGACTTCTTCGAGTTCCGCAAGAACCCCATACCCATCGACGAGGTAGAGCCTGTCGAGGACATCGTGCGGCACTTTGTCACCGGTGCCATGTCGTTTGGCGCTATCAGCAAGGAGGCCCACGAGGCCTTGGCCCTGGCCATGAACAAGCTGGGCGCGCGCAGCAACACGGGCGAGGGCGGCGAGGACAGCGAACGCTTCCACGAGGAGTTTGAGGGCATCTCGCTGAACAGCAAGACCAAGCAGATTGCCTCGGGCCGTTTCGGCGTGACCACCGAATACCTGGTGAACGCCGAGGAAATACAAATCAAGGTGGCCCAGGGCGCAAAACCCGGAGAGGGCGGACAGCTCCCCGGCTACAAGGTGAACGAAATCATTGCCAAGACGCGCCACTCCATTCCCGGCATCTCGCTCATTTCGCCTCCGCCCCACCACGACATCTACTCCATCGAAGACCTGGCACAGCTCATCTTCGACCTGAAGAACGTCAACCCCAAGGCACAGATCAGCGTGAAGTTGGTGGCCGAAAGCGGCGTGGGAACCATTGCCGCCGGTGTGGCCAAGGCCAAGGCCGACCTTATCGTCATATCGGGTGCCGAGGGTGGCACGGGAGCCTCGCCGGCCTCCTCAATGCGCTATGCGGGCATCTCGCCCGAAATCGGCCTGTCGGAAACGCAGCAGACCTTGGTGTTGAACGGACTGCGCGGACAGGTGAGGCTGCAGACCGACGGCCAGCTCAAGACGGGCCGCGACATCGTGGCGATGGCCCTGCTCGGCGCAGAGGAGTTTGCCTTCGGCACCACGGTGCTCATCGTGCTGGGCTGCGTGATGATGCGCAAGTGTCACGCCAACACCTGTCCTGTGGGTGTGGCCACGCAGAACCCCGAGCTGCGGGAGCACTTCAGGGGACACTATGAATATGTGGTCAACTACTTCCGCTTCCTGGCCCAGGAGGTGCGCGAATATCTGGCCGAAATGGGCTACCGCCATTTCAACGACATCGTCGGCCACACCGAACTGATAGACATCAAGCCAGCACCGGCGGGCAGCAAGGCTGCGCTGGTCGACTTCGGGAGACTGCTCCACCGGGTCGACACGGAGGCGGCCATCCACCATGTGCAACAACAGCAACACGACATACAGGCCGTGAAGGACTGCGACATACTGGCCGCTGCCCGCGAGGCCATCGACAACCGCAAGGAAGTGTCGCTCGAATATGCCATATCCAACACCGACCGCTCGGTCGGAGCCATGCTCTCGGGGGCTGTGGCAGCCAGGTATGGCTCGGCCGGCTTGCCCGACGAAACCATCAACATCAAGTTCAAGGGCTCGGCGGGACAGAGCTTCGGAGCCTTCCTGACGCGCGGCATCAACTTCAAGCTCGAAGGCGAGGCCAACGACTATCTGGGCAAGGCCCTGAGCGGCGGGCGTATCGCCGTGATGCCGCCTGTACGTTCCAACTTCAGAGCCGACGAAAACACCATCGCGGGCAACACCCTGCTCTACGGAGCGACGAGCGGCGAGGTGTACATCAACGGTACGGTGGGCGAACGCTTCGCTGTGCGCAACTCGGGCGCCATAGCAGTGGTCGAGGGTGTGGGTGACCATTGTTGCGAGTACATGACCGGAGGCCGTGTCGTAGTGCTCGGCGAAACGGGTCGCAACTTTGCGGCCGGTATGAGCGGAGGCGTGGCCTACGTGTGGGACAAGCACCACCACTTCGACTACTTCTGCAATATGGAGATGGTGGAGCTGTCGCTGCTGGAGGATTCGGCATCGCGCAAGGAGCTCCACGAGCTGGTGCGCCAGCACTATCTCTATACAGGCTCCTGTCTGGCCCGCACCATGCTCGACGACTGGAGCCGCTATGTCGACGAGTTCATCCAAGTCACGCCCATCGAGTACAAGCGCGTGTTGGCCGAAGAGCAGATGCGCAAGTTGCAGCAAAAGATTGCCGAAGTACAGCGCGACTACTGATCAGACCGGGCACAGGCCCAATTTTCATTCTGCGGTTGGAGGCTTGGCGTCATGCTGTCAGGAAAAGGGTGGTCCAACCGGCCCCATGCAATGACGACAAGCCTTGAACCCCTCAAAACCATAAAACCAAGCGAAGATTATGGGAGACCCCAAAGCATTTCTTCATATACCCCGTCGCGAGGCCGGCTATCGCCCCGTACACGAACGGGTGGCCGACTTCGGCGAAGTAGAACAGACGTTGAACAACAGTGACCGCCGCCTGCAGGCATCGCGCTGCATGGACTGCGGCGTGCCTTTCTGCCACTGGGCCTGTCCGTTGGGCAACCGGCCCCCTGAGTTCCAGGATGCCATCTATAAAGGTGAGTGGAAGGTGGCCTACGACATATTGACCGCCACAAACGACTTCCCGGAGTTTACGGGCCGCATCTGTCCGGCACTGTGCGAAAAGAGCTGCGTGCTCAAGCTCAGCATAGACCAGCCCGTGACCATCCGCGAGGATGAATGTGCCGTGATCGAAAACGCCTTCCGCGAGGGACTGGTGCAGCCGCAGAGCTATCCGCGCAGCGGCCGCAAGGTTGCCGTGATAGGTTCGGGACCTGCCGGACTGGCTGCCGCCAACCAGCTGAACCACAAGGGCTATGACGTGACGGTCTTTGAAAAGGACGAGTACGTCGGCGGCCTGTTGCGCTTCGGCATTCCCAACTTCAAGCTCCAGAAGACGGTCATCGACCGCCGCGTGCGTATCATGGAGCAGGAGGGTGTCGCGTTCAAGGTGTCGACACCCGTCGACGTGACTCACCTGCCCGAAGGCTTCGATGCCTATTGCATCTGTACGGGTACGCCCACGGCACGCGACCTCAACATTCCGGGACGCGACCTCAAGGGCATACATTTTGCCCTCGAACTGCTGGCACAGCAAAACCGCGTGCTGGCCGGGCAGACCATTCCTGCCGCCCAGCGCATCTCAGCCAAGGGCAAGCGCGTGCTGGTAATCGGTGGCGGCGACACGGGGTCCGACTGCATAGGCACCTCCAACCGTCAGGGAGCCGCCTCGGTGATGCAGATTGAGATTATGCCCAAACCGCCGGTTGGCCACAATCCGGCCACTCCCTGGCCTCAGTGGCCCGTGGTGCTGAAGACCTCCTCGAGCCATGAGGAAGGCTGCGAACGCCGCTGGTCGTTGGCCTCCAACCATTTCCTGGGCACGAAAGACGGCCGGGTGTGTGGTGTAGAGGTAGAAGAAGTGGAGTGGAAGCCCAATCCCGAAGGAGGCCGTCCGCTGATGGTTCCAACCGGCAAGAAGGAAGTAATCAAGGCCGACCTGGTGCTCCTGGCCATGGGCTTTCTGCGTCCTGAGCAGCCCCAATTCCCCGAGAACGTCTTTGTGGCAGGTGATGCCGCCACCGGAGCGAGCCTCGTGGTGCGCTGCATCGCAGGCGGACGTGCCGCAGCCCAGCGCATTGACGACTATCTGAAAGCCCGCAAATAAGACCGGAAGACCAATCGGCACTTGGGCAAGACGCAGTTTGTCGGGTTGGTTTAAGGGGTGTTCTATAAATCAGGCTGAGCAGTATGCCGGATTTATAGAACACCCCTAAAATTGATTTGAATCACCCTATATATACGCGTATTTATCCTTGTAAAAACCCTTCAACCCTTCAGCCAATCCTTCATTCTCTCTGATACTCAGAATGGAACTGGCTGAAGGGTTTTGTTTTCAAACCCTTCAGGAAGTTTCAGCGTGACAGGTAGTCTTGGCGCAATCGACAAACCCTGTGGGGAGAGTGTACGGAGGCTAACCCAAAAACATG
>CAMBOH010000014.1 GCA_945869305.1 uncultured bacterium | reverse complement strand
AGCTTCTACCCGTTCTATGATTTTGGAAAAGCCCGTGCAGTATGGTGTTGCTGCTTTGGCAACTGATGTAGTGGCTAGTTCTTTAACCCTTAAGGATGAGAAGGGCGATGACAAGAACATTACGGATAAATTGACCATTACCGGTATCATCATTGGCGGACAGAAGGATGTTGACTGGAAATTCCAACCTGCCGCAGGTTCCGCGGAATACGTTGTTTACGACAAGATGTTCTGCTACGATGAGAATGGAGCCGCTACTAATCCCCAATTGAGCACTACAAGTCTGGCGAAAAAGAACTATACTCTCTTGCTGGAATCACAATCTAACACAGCCGTCAATGTGGCCATCGAATTTGAAAACAATATTGGAGACTTCTATGGCAAGGACCACATGTTGATTGCCAAAGGCACGAAATTCTATCTATTGGCCAAGTTGAATCCGTCTGCTGGCACAGGGGTAACGGATAATCCGGGTAAGAGCACGGTATTCCTTCAGGACTACTTGACTACAGCCAAATTCACTGTAACCAGCCTGAAGAATGCTTACAATATCATTCCCGACCTCCGTTCTCCGAAACTCGAATTCGGTCTGTCTGTGGACCTCGAATGGCAGACTGGTATGGACTTCAATGTCAGCGTAGAATAAATTCCACCCCCACCACTCCCCAGCAAGCGGGCCAAGGCAGCGCGGCGGGAGGGTGTTACCCCAGGGCTACCGTTCGGGGACGAACGGTAGCTCACTATATACGGCACCCCATAGGGGAACAGTGCCGAAGCTTTGCAACCTATGAGTACCCCATTCACCAACCTATAGAACCACACTGTATGCACCGCCTATACGCTATCCTATTCGCCGCCTGCTGTCTGACACTGGCCTCGTGTATCAACGAAGACTTGTCGGACTGCGGAAGCAACTATGGACTGGAATACCAAGTGACGCTCACCACCAATGTGCAGACGGAAATACATACCGAACTGACTACCGAAACTGAAGTGGAGGTGGGCAAACAACTGCTCAGCGCGCTGTCGGATTTCTTTGCTGAATATGCCAACGATGTGGACCTGAACTTCTACAACCTGGCACAGCCCCAGAACCTGCGACACAATGAGCACCACTATATTGGCGGCGCATACGCCAGCTATACCATCTACCTGCCTGCCGAAGACTACCGCCACCTGTCAGTAGCCAACCTGAGCGGCGAGCCTTTAGTGAACATGGAGGGGAATGACCCTGCCGCACGGTTCAACATGATACAGCAACAGGGCGATACCATCGACTCGCACACCTACGGACTGTTCTCCGCCCGTCGGGACATGCAGGTCGTGGAAGGAATTGACCAAGTGTTCGACGTGTCGCTCTATATGCAGAACTGCGCCGCAGCCTTGGTGGTCGAGCCTACCGATGTGGTTTTCCGCCACATGGAAGTATATCTCACCGACTTAGCCACGTCCTTTGAGGTGAACGACAGCATCTACCACTACGACGCCTCACCCATGGTGCGCACGCACAAGTTGGACACAGGCAACCGCCTGTTATGTCACTACGGCATGGGATTTCCCTCGGCCGAAGTGCGCACCACACGCAATGAGGGCGCACTCGAAAGCCTGTGGCGCATCAAGGCTTATGTGACCCTGCCGAGCGGTAGCATCACCGAAACCACCCTCTACATCTCCACCCCACTGCAAGCCGGACAACTCCGCATCATCAAGGCTACTCTGAAAGCCGACGGCAGCCTCACTCCTGTACAGCCCGAAGTAGGTGCCAGCGTCGAACTCGACTGGAAACAAGGCGGCATCTATGAGCCTGAACTGTAGAAGCTTCTATAACTCCGGACAATCCAGAATTTCCGGAGATTCCAGATTGTCCGGAGATTCCGGACTATCCGGACAATCCGGCACCCCCAGAACCCTAAGCCCCATGCAGAACCCAACCTATCGCCTATCGGCTACGAAACTGTGCGGGCTGCTCTTGGCAGCCCTATTGCTTGCCGGCTGTAACAATGAGGAGGAGCTGCCCCAAAGCACGCGCGTTCCCATCAAGCTGAGCGTGATGACCGGCAGCAGCCTCAACAGCCGCACACCGGGAGACCCCGGCGAAGCGGAGCAGTTCACACTGCCCAAACACGCCTATATCTATGTGCTTACCAACGACCAGCTGAACGAGGCGGGTACAGTCAGACTGATGTACCCCGGTTCGACTGCCGGCAAAGGACATGTGAGCCTGAATCCCGACCAATGGCAACAGGACGCGGTTAAATCCGAAATATACCATTACACGGGCGACATCAACGTAATCATGCCCAACAGCATCAAGTCGGGCCGCGTGTTGGCTGCCGTGGCCGACCGCGAAATCACCTCACTCAGCGAACTGCCTGCCACGCCTACCATCGAGAATATGAGCCAAATGACCTACAGCGTGCAGGGCGACACCCCCGAGGAGAAGAACACCTTCATGAAAAACCTCTATGCCACCCCTTACAATCTGGTATATGCCTACAACAGCACGCTGGGACAACTCACGGGCGAACCGCTTCCGCCCAGCGAGGAGAACAAGACAGACAAGCTCTACTATGGCACGATTCTGGATGCGACAGAGAAAGTGTCGCACGTGGATGTCGTGCTCTACCACGTGGCGGCACGCTTAGACGTAAAGTGGGAGGTAGAGGAAAGTTTCCGTCAGGACAACGCCATCACCTTCTTCGAGATAGAGAACCTACCGAAAACGTCCTGTTATCTGTTCCGCCCCACGGAAAATGTCGATGACCAGGGCACACAGACTTACACCGCGACCGAAAGCCGCGGCATCCTCAACACCAGTACGGCTGCCGGCAACCTGGATCCCAGCACCTACTGGCAGGGCCGCCGTGTGGTCTACGTGCCGCAGCACTACCGCAAGACCTCGGCCACCGAAAGCGTGTATCCCTTTGAGGTACGCTTAGGAAAGAACGGCGAAACCATTACCGACGGCATGGGCACAAAGAAGAACTTCAGCCAACCCTTCACCCCCGACCCTGTCTTCACCTCCTGGATTGCCGTCGGGGTGAATATCAAGACGCAGATTACCAACTAAGCAAGAAAAATAGAAAGCTATAGAAAACTATAGGTAACTATAGAAAACAACAAAACCCTTTCACCATGCGCAAACGCTACCTTCATATAGCCTTCACTATGCTGCTCAGTCTCATCATGCAGGCTGCGCATGCCCAGTTAGTGCGTTATGTCACCACTACAGGTACTTATGCTGGTGATGGTCTGAGCTGGGCCACTGCCAAGAACAACCTGCAAGATGCCATCAACGACCTGCATAACCACATGGTGCAGGCCGGCATTACCGAAGGCGGCTGCATCTATGTGGCCCAAGGCACCTACAAGCCCACCGAAAGTACCGAGCAGATGGGCGGCGGTGTGCTCTTCACCGCCTTCAAGCTCTATGGCGGCATCAGCGTCTATGGCGGATATGCCGGTACGGAAACAGGCGATGACCTGCTGCCCGAAAACCGCGAAATGAAGAGCGCGACAGGCAAACCCTGGGAGCTGAAGTATGAGACCATCCTGTCGGGCAACCACTCCTCATCGACCCCGACCACCTTTACGTGGAACGCCAAGAAGGAGGTCTACGACACCTCCTTTCCAGGCAACTCCTACCACGTGGTATGGTTTGCGACCAACGGATTTGACGAGAACGGACGCGCCAAGCCGCTGAACGGCACGGCCCTGATGGACGGCTTCACCATCGAAGGCGGATGTGCTGGCAACCGCACTGTAGAGAACGACCGCGAGCACAATGCCTTTGGCGGCGGAGCCTACATGGTGGAAGGGGCACAGCTGAAACACTGCATCGTACAGAAGAACGAATCGACCCGCCGAGGCGGCGGTCTCTATTTGGACGGCGGAGGTGAAGTGGACTATTGCTACCTGCATACCAACCAGTGCTTGGGACTGGGCATCGTGGCCGGTTACGGCGGAGGTGTCTGTGTGGAGGGAAACGGCAAGGTGCTCCACTCGCTGATTCACAACAACACGGCCCGCATAGGCGGCGGCGCAGCCCTTTCGGCTGAAGGTGTAGCCGGCATGGAATGTTTCAATCCCGCAATGGCCGGCTGCGTGGTGTCGAACAATACGACTACGACCGAAGGCGGAGGTGTGTTCCTGTATCAGGGTGGACAAATGAACCACTGTTCGGTGGTGCGCAACAAGTGTACAGGTCCCAACATCATCATCCAGGGCCGACGCTATGGCCGCAGTGCCGGAGTCTATGTCGACAACGCAGCCATGATTGTCAACTCCGTGCTGTGGGGCGGTCAGGTGGATGCCAACGACAATGTACAGTATGCCGCCTATACGCCCAACTCGACCGACGTGTTGAAGCCCTACATGAACTACACTGCCGTGTCGAACCACGACTTGGCCGACTGGACCTCGACCTCAAAGCTCGAAGTGATGGCCGTAGGAGCAGTCAATTCGGGTACAGGAGGCCGATTCCCCGACTTCCTGCCGGGCACTGACGGCAAGGCCGTCGATGACATTCCCTGCGGCGTGGAGACCGATGCGGCCGCCACCCCCGAAAGCCGCTGGAAGCCCGCAGGCTTTTCGCCGCTGCGTGAGCGTGGCGTACAGATAGTGGACTTTGCCATTAACGAACGCGCCCTGCGCTCACACATCACGACCGACATAGACGGCAAGAGCTTCGCGCCACGCACCTCGCTCGGCGCCTATGTGTCGGAACGCACGAAGTATGCCCCTGTGCTGCTGCCTTCCATCGAGGACAATGCACAGAAGGCATACACCCTCTTTGTCGACCCCGACCGCGAAATCATGGACCTTTCGACTGCAACACACGTGGGACACAGCTGGGCTGCCCCGCTCGGCAACATCAACGACGCGCTGCTGTGGTTCAGCTCGTACAAGGGTCAGGAGATAGAATACTACGACGGTGCAGCGGCCAGCTCGACCACCACAGGCACTATGCCCACCACGGCGACCCTGCAAATCGTGGTGAAGGCAGGTACCTGTACCACCGCCGGTACGTACTACTCGACACGTATGCGTACCTCTTACCTGCAAATGCAGGACAACGTCCACCTGTTCGGCGGGTATCCTGATGCCGCGACCGACCGCGACCTCTCGGGCCGCGATCCCCTGAAGAACCTGACGACCATATCGGCCAACATCATTGACAACGGTTACCAGTTCAACACCTGTCACGTAATCGGTTTCGGCGGAGCGAACCATGCGATTGTCGACGGATTCCGCTTGGCTTACGCCTACTCACTGCCCAACAAGGACTTGAACAACACTGTCGGCACAGGTTCGGAGCTATACTTCAACCCCATTCTGCGTGATGGCGGTGCCGTGCTGCTACAAGACAAGATTGGCGGCTACGGTTCGATGATTGGCAACAAAGTGCGCAACTGCATCGTTGCCAACTGTACTTCGGAACGTGGCGCGGCAGTCTTCGTGCAAAGCAGTCGCAGCGATGTGGAGATTGAGGTAGAGTTTGAGAACTGCATCATCCACAACAACACCTCAACCTTTGAGACGGCTGCCACTACGCCTTCGGCCATTTACATCGAGAGCGAAGCAGGCGGTTCGGTACAGGTAAAGTTCAACCACTGCAACATTCTGAAGAATGTGGGTTACGCCCTGCAAATCAAGGGTGCCGGTGCAACGGTACAGCTCGACAACTCCATGATATGGGCCAATGCCACCCAGGCTTTTGCCCGCTCGGAGGAACTGGCCGACAACGCCAACACAGCCTTTATTTCCCCTATCCTGTTAGAAACGGGTGCGACCCTTTCAGGCACGAACAACCTGCTCGATGCCTCAGCTACCGTGCCTGCAGGACTGACCAACACGGAGAACAAGCTGACCTATCTGCGCAGCGAGACCACGGCAGAGGGCATCACGAAAGAAATCTATACCTACCCCGTATTTGTCAATCCCACCAAGAACATCGGTGCTACCGAAGAAGGTGACCTCACCAACTATGGCGGCACAGTCAACTTCATGCCCCGAAACATGAACCCCATGGTCAATGCGGCCGCCGATGCCAGCATGTCGGGCACGGACATCAGCACAAACATCACCCGTACCTATGGTGGTGCCGCCGATATTGGGGCTGTAGAGAACAACGACACGGAAAGCGAAGGTTACCAGCCTCAGCAAGGCCGCATCATCTATGTGCGCGACTATGGCAACACTACCGACAAGGGCGGTGACGGCTCTTCATGGTCCAAAGCCATCAATGGCAATTGCACCCTCTACACCAACGACCATGGCTTCCAAGGCTATGATGCCGAGCTTTATGCTGAAGATGCAGCCCTCACCGGCTTGCAGTGGGCAGTGGACGAGGCTTACTACCGGTCGCTGAAGAAGGATGAGAGCAACAAGATCCTATACAACACGGACAAATCAGCCTATATGGGAGGCGACATGTCATCTGTTGAGACCGATTTAACCCTTACCTCCTCTGCTCTGACACTCTCTACAGTCGATTTGAACAAGACTGTTCAAGTATGGGTAGCTGCTGGCGAATATTTGCGTCGCGACGGTTTCTTCATGCGTAACAGTGTACAAGTGTACGGTGGTTTTCCTTCCACAGGAAATCCCGGTATGGCAGAACGCAATCCACGCAAGGAAGATTGCAACACCATCATCGAAACCAACACCAACGAAGAAATAGAAAATAACACGTTCAGTTGGGGGCCAAAAGTCCAAGACTGCAAGCGAATCAACGTTGAACAAATTCCATCAAATCCCATCGCCAAGGAAGGATGGAGTGTGCCTGCTTTTTCGAGTGAAGCATCGGGTGGAGTTGAAGGGACGAATGGTTATGCCAATTTGATTATTGACGGCGATGAGTCCACTTACTGGCACTCACAATGGAAGAAATACAATTCGGCTGGCGATGCAGAACTGCCTCACTGGTTAGTAGTGGATGTTGGCAGTCTGATGAATTTCCGCATTCTGCAGATTTTGCAGAGTCAGCCCGATATTAAGTATGACCGCAAGATGCGTCATCTGAAGGTTGAGATAAGTTCTGCATCTGCTTACTCGGCTACAGATGCCGACATGAACTGGCAGACCATCTATGACCAAGACACCCCCGTTCAACTGCGGTTCAACATAGACTTCGGCCAGACTTACCAAGCCCGCTTCATCCGTATGACCATCGTAGCCGTAGCAGGCAGTGGCGAAACGAAGTTCAAGCGCATCAACGAAATCTACCTGTTCCGCAGTGCGGAAGATTTAGGCACATATCCTGTGTACGAACTGAATCACTATCAGACTGCCTACAAGTCGAAACGCGTATTGACCCAGCCATTTCCCTATTATGAAGGCACACGCATAGGAGGCAATCGGGATGACAATAACATGGAATATAAAAATGCAGCCATCAATCCGTTTGACGTAATGACCTCTTGGGACGGTTTTACCATCCGCAACGGAAGAGTACGCATTTCCCATCAACGTGACGGTGGAGCTGGTGTGGCCTTACGTAAGAATGGCCGCATCATGAACTGTGTTGTAGAAAACAACATTATCAAGGAATATAACCACTTGCGTGGTGGCGGTGTCTTCTGCAATGACGGAGAAATGGCCAACTGCATTGTTCGCAACAACAAGCTCAACAACCCGGGTACATCTACATATTACGACACTGATATCTTCGGAGGAGGATTGTATCTGCGCAAAGGCGTGGTTTACAACACCTGCTTTGCCCAGAATGAAGTGCAGTATCTGGGGGCACTAACCACATTTAATGAATACGTGGACGGAAGTGCCGTATTCTTTGAAAACGGCGAGTTCTACAACAACACCATTACGCGAAACATGGGCAACCACGCACTCAAAACGGGTAACTGGTTCAGCAATGGCAAGTTGTATATGTACAACACGCTCATCTACAATAATGACAACAAAAACGGAAACGGATACGCCTTCTCAAGCAACACCAACACGGTGGTCATCAAGAACTGCATGTTTGAGAGTACAGCGAAAGTTCCTACAGAAAACATTGGCAGCTACGCAAGCACATTTGTATATGATGCCAACGACCCCTTTACTGACATTAACAACGGAGACTACACATTAGTAAAAGGCTCGAAGGCCATCAATGCAGGCTTGGACGATGCAGCTGAACTGGGAGACATTGTGCTCCCTGACTACGACGCTGCCTACGACACCCGCATCCAAGACTGTACGGTAGACATTGGAGCCTATGAGTTCAACGGAGCTTACAGCATCAGTCCCACTACAGGTACAGCCGATGACGGCGTAACACCTACGGCTTCGTTCTTCGTAACAGGACCGGGACATGGCACGGCATCAGCTGCCAACGCCGCCAACGCCGCCTGTATGCAAAAGCTCCAGAAGGTACTGGATGCTGCCGGACGCTATAAGTTTGACCACCCCAACACGCAGGTGATAGTCAAACTGGCACGTGTAGCTGGGGGCGGCTATGCGCCCAGCCGTTCCTCGATTACCGACCTGCATGACCTGGAGTTGGAGAACCCGCGCACTTATACGCTCATGGTGCCCCGTGGCGTAGAGGTGTGGGGCGGATATACCGAGGACTTCACCACACGTGATGTGATTGCGAACCAAACCAAGCTGACGGGCGCCTATACCGCCGACGGACAGAATGTGAACTGCTATCACGTGGTGACCTTCACCAATGACCTGTTTGACGAGAACGGAGAGAAAATTGGCACGGGACACACTACGACCTCCTGGAACGATGTAACGGATCCTACCCTCGACCCAGCCTCCTCGACCGCCTCAGAGAAATTAAACGTTCAGGCACGAGCCATACTGGACGGACTCTTCATTGAAGACGGTGATGCCTCGGGCGAGATTGTGGTGACTGGCGAGAAATACCGCGAACAGAACACACAGCGTTACGGCGGAGCGGCCATCGTGACGAACTTTGCCCACGTGCGTAACTGCATCCTGAAGAACAACCAGGCTGCCTATGGCGGCGGTGCTCTCTTCCTGGAAGAAGGAGCTTTGGTGAGCGGCTGCGTAATGGAGGACAATACGGCAGAATGGGGCGGTGCTGTCTATGTGAAGCAGAACAGCGATGCCGGCTTCAAACCTACGGAGTGGGAGAACATTGTACGCTTTGCCCACCTGTACTCCTGCACCATTGTAAAGAACCAGGCCCATGATGCCGGCGGCGGACTGTGGTTCAACAACAACCTGCGTGTAAACAGCAGCGTGGTGTGGCAGAACACAGGCAACAACTCGGCCAATGTGTGCGGACAGACAGACCCCTACTCCACCTCGGCCGAAACAAAGACTTCTATCTACTATCCTTTCACCTATAGTGCCATCGAGAACCTGCGCGCACCGGGTATGAACAACATTTCGGTGCACACCGAAGACAGCAAGGGCGTGCGCTTCGACCTGACAAACGACCCCTATTACTACCTGCACCGCCACTCGGTATTGGCCCGTGCGGGCATGGATGCCAAGACCTACAACGAACTGCGCACCGTAGACAAGACGGTCGCAGCGGAAAAGTACTTCTACTATCCTACGTTGGAAACCCACGACCTGGCAGGCAACCCGCGCACGACCTACAACCTGGATGGGGAGGGCAACGACATCACTGCCACGGACAAGGACTTTATTGAAATCGGCGCACGCGCCTTCAACGGCCCGCTGATGGTCATGCCTGATAAAACCAAGCTCATCACCCGCCTGTTTGTAGTGAAGCCCGAAAACGTGGACGAAGACATCTACAACATCATGGCAGACCAGGACTATGTGGAAGGAAGCTCGTTTGCCTTCCCCCTGCAGAAGCTCGATGATGCCCTGCTCTACATACAGAATGCCCGCAAGCTGTATGGCGAAGAGGCCGTCACAGTAGATGACCCCGGAGCCATCGGCAAGAAGGAGAGCGACGGCACCTGCAAGGTGAAGAACCTGAAGTTCGAGGTCTTCGTGAGCCAAGGCACCTACTATCCCTACCGTACGGTATCGGGACAGTACGACTATTCTCGTGGCAACACCTTCCTCGTGCCTGAAGGCGTGAGCATCTATGGAGGTGTGAGCCACAAGAAGGCCGAAGGAAAAGACGGTGCCTTCTATACCCAACACTCCTACCAGGCCGACGGGGTGACCGATGCCGACGATGTAATCATCACGAGCAGCGGCAAGACCATCACGCTGAAAGCCACCAACACCCGGAAGATTCTGGACGGGCGCGAGCTGGAGGACCTGAACCACAACTCCATCAGAGAGCCGTGGGAAATGAAGAACCAGACCATCCTGTCGGGCAAGAGCGTGAACTCAGAATCGGCCGACAACGTGTACCACGTGATTACCTGCATAGCCGACGAGGACTATGTGGGCACCTTGCCCGAGGGCACCAGCGAGACCTCCTCACTGATTATCGCTGACACAGAGCGAGAATATACAGGTGTGCCTATCGTGCTCGATGGTTTGCAGATCATGGACGGCAAGGCAATGGGTTACGACAAATCATCAGTCACCAATGCCTACACCTACTACCGGGGCGGCGGTGTACTGGTGGACGGCAACTGGTTTAAGGCAACCCGAACGGACGAAGGCGAACTGCCTGAAAGCGATGAGAACTACACCCGCGCCGCCGACCCGCGCTCGGTGGGCCGTCGCAGCATTCCGCTCACTGTGCGCAACTGCGAGTTCACCAACAACCGCGCAGGAGCCGGCGGGGCCATCTTCAGCAATGGCGTGGTCGAACTCTATTCGTGTAACTTCGCCCAGAATGCGGCCAAGCGGCGTGCCGAAACGAATGCTCCCGCTGAGGCTCAACGCTCGAACGGAAACGGAGGAGCCGTGTTCAGCTCCTACGTGCTGTCGGCTGTCAACACCATCTTTGCCAACAACGAGGCCGGCGTGGCCGAAGAGACCGGCGACCTGAGCCTATTGGACGAGGTCGGTTCGCGCGGTGGAGCTGTCTTCCATGCCGCCAACGGGCAGTATGGCAGCATGCAGCTGATGAACTGCAACTTCGTGCGCAACCAGGCCCTGAGCTATCCCGCCCTCTACGTGCTCTACCCCAACCGGGGCGGACTGCTCAGGAAGGAGAACCCGCACAAGGTCATCAACTCCATATTCTGGCAGAATGTGGTGCGCACCGGCGACGACATCACCGTGAACGGCGAACAGAAACAGATGAGTCTGGCCTGCAACTACTGGAACCGCATCAACCAGGCTTTCGTGGCCGAACGGCTCGAATTTACCGACTCACGCACGGATGACGATGGGAATCCGCAAATCGGCGAGATGCTGTGGTTCTGCGCCTACGAGGACGGCCTGGGCTGTGTGCCCCACTTCGACGACCGCAATGTCATTGACTACCGCACCGCTGAATACACCGACGTGGATGCCGCAGACCCCACGCTCGACAAGTACATCCCGGTCGACGTATTCACCAACGTGACCTACTATGAGCGCGACGAGGACGGAAACATCGTCCAGAAGACGGCCACCAACAACGGCGAGAACGCCAAATACAAATGGGTTACAAACAACATCTACCTCGCTGCCGACAACAACGCACTCGACGGCCCGAACTTTGTGAACCCGTCACTCGGTGCAGGCGTAAACAACTACCTGCCCTCAGCCGACTGGATGGTATCGCGCCAGAACAACCTGACCGACAACGGCTGGACACGCATCCGGCAAAGCGTGACGGCCGACGAAAACGGCACGGCATACAGCTGCGAGTTCGTGGACAGCGACCCCAGCGACAACTTCCCGGCCGATGCCCACGGCATCTATGCCGACACCCGCAAGGTACGCACCCAACAGGGGGGCAGCGGCCTGTACATCAAGATGCCTATCGGCGACGAACGCTACATGCAGTCGGCCAGCACCGATGCCATTCTCTACCGTATATCGAAAGACCCGAACCCATCACAGCACCAGACGTTTATCGACCTCGGCGTGTATGAATACCAACACATGCCCCTCATACCCAGCACCGCCGAAGAGGTTGACATACTGTGGGTGAGCACGCAGGAGAAGCCTGAAAACGGCGAGGCCAACGGCAGCTCGTGGCTGCAACCAACCAGTGACTTGCAGCGCGCTATCGAAACCTTGCTGGCCAGCCGCAATAACCACCGCAAACAGATCAACATCATCGAGGGCAACTACTCGCCCATCTACACCATCGACAGCTACATGAGCTTCACCATCAATACGGGGTCGCTCAATACGGCTGCCACACTGCCCGAACACAGAGGCACAACCGCCAACGGCGACTTTGGCATCCATTCGCTGACCTTCCAAGGAGGATGGAGCAAAGATGTAAAGGACGTGCGCGACGTGGAAGCCTATCCCACCGTATGGGAAATGGCTGGACGCTCGGGTGTGGCCAGCGAAAAGATGTCAACCCTGCTGCGCATCTCGGATGCCCACAACTGGTACAACACGGGTAGCGCAGCCACTACCGTGCCCGCTACAGGCGAACAGAAGCAGCGCGTCATACCCATCGAAATCGACGGTGTGACCTTCCAGAACACCTATGGCAACCAGCCGGAGAGCGGTTCGGACATGGGCGAAGGAGCCGCCATACACTACGCCCCGCAATACCAATACAAGCTGAACAGCTCGGGAAAGCCCTTCGGTACGGAAGGTAACTACATCATTGACACCGAGACTGGCGGAGAAAAGAAGCTCGCCTTAGCACCTGCGGGCAAACCCAAGCTGACGATCGGACGTTCGGTTTGCCGGCTGAACGGTACGGGCAGTACCGTGCCGGCCGTGACCATCGGTGAAGGTGGCGGCTACTCGATTATCTACAACACGCTGTTCCACAGCAATGCGGGACGCTCGCTCACGGCCAATAACACCCGCGTGGTGAACTGCACCTTTGCGCTGAATGGCGACAAGGTGAAACTGTTGGACGACCGCTCAGCCACGACCAGCACGCATTCGCTGCTGATGAACTCGCTGTTGTGGCGCAACGGAGCTGCCAACCAGGACGATGACCCAACCGATGCGTACGAATACGAACTGCCCTCCGTAACGGCCGACTATCTGGCCCACAATGCCATCTATGGCAGTGTCTATACGGGCGATGACACTGTCAATCCCGACAACGGGGTCATCAGCATCAAGGTGGGAAAGGGCAGCTACAACACCACCAACCATTCGCTGACGGGCACGAACAGCGATGTGCTGGGCGGACCTAACTTCATGAATCCCCTGCCCCAAGCCGTGAGTGAGGACGACAAGCTGCTGCGCGACTTCCACCTGCGCCCTTCGGCCCGAACCATTAACCAAGGCGATGACCTGACTTATGCCAAGCAGGCACTCGACAAGGCGGCTGCACTCACCGACGCAGAAAAGTCGGCCGAGACCGACTTGGCCTACATGCCGCGCTTCAAGAGTGTCGGTATTGACCGCGGAGCCTACGAGTTCCAAGGCGAACTGCAACGTGTCATCTACACCGACCCCAACAAGATGACCACCGGAACAGGCGAGACCTGGGGCAGCCCTTATGGCTACGGCGACCTGCAGTCAGCCATTGACCTGGCGGCCGTGTTCTACACCATCAACGGGAAACGCGCCTACGTGTTCTGCAAGGGCGGGCAAAAGACGGGCGAAACGCTCACACCGCGTGCCGGCGTAAACGTGTATGCCGGAATAGCCAGCAACTATACCCGTGAAGCAACCAAAGAAAAGACCGATGACGGAGACGACACCGACGGCGGCTTTGCCGAAGAGGACCTGCACGACTACATCACTTATGTGCTGGGCGACCGCACGGGCATCGTCACTCCCAATGACTCACGCACGGGCATCAGCGGCATACAAACGACGGGTGCTTACCCTGTCTATGCCCTGATGGACGGCTTCGACGTGACCCCCGCCGCCAATGTGACCCGCCCCGTGATTGACTTGGGCGATGCCGACAAGGCATTGCCTGTGGCAGTGCGCAACAGTGTGGTCCATGACACCTATAATATAAATACGGTGTCGGAGAACGGTGCCGCCGCTGCCGTACGCCTGCGGGGCGGCCTGCTCTACAATGTGCTGGTGCGCGACTGCCCAGCCTCACAGCCGGGCGTGGCCGCCACCTGGCTCGGCACGAAGGCACGGGCCGTGAACTGCACCTTCCTCGGCAAGGGCGAGAACGGCTATGCCATAGAGACGAAGGCCAGTGTTCCCCAAGTGTTCCACAGCATCACCTGGAACCCTGACCATACAGGCAGTGAACCCGTAGCACGGTTGGGAACGACCGCCTCAGCCTATCAAAACTGCAACACGAACGAGGAGGGATATCCCTTTGCCCGCTACCTACAGCCCGTGGCTGACAATCATCCCGCACGCCCTGCTGCCTACACGGGCAACCAAGACCTGTGGTATCAGTTAGAAGAGATGTCCAAACAGATGGACTGCACAGACACCGGCATTACCCACGAGACACTCTACAGCAACCTGCAAAGCGCATTGGGCCTGACCGAAACGGAGCGTCAGACACTGATAGACTACAACTCCGACCGAGACCTGCTGGGCAATCCGCGCTTGCCGCAGTACAATGCGCTGATTGACCGAGGTTGTTACGAAACTTGGAATGTGCCTGAGGGCACGGCGGCGCAGGCCACTTACCACTACGACGGAACGGGAACCGCCGGCAGCCTGAGCGGTGGCCGCCGTCACCCGCAAGAGGGTTCGGTGGTCTACCTGCACGCTGGGGCCTCGCTCGTGATGAGCCGCGATGACTTCAATCCCGAATCAGCAGGTGCGGCGGGACGCAATGAGGTGCTCCGTCCGGGCTACCTGCTGCTGCGTGAAGGGGCATCACTCTACAGCGAAGGCACGGCTGTGAGCCTGCCCCATGTGGGTGTGGAACGCACCATTAGCAATGCCAATGCGGGAGCTTTGGTCGCCCTGCCCTATGCGTTCGACTACAGTCAGGCACGCCTTGTGAGCTATCACGAAGCGGGCGGACAATTACAACAGGCTGTGCCCGGAGCCGGCACCGAAGTCTTCTATTATGACGGAGCGCAACGCGCTGAAGGCGGCTATGAGGCACAGACCAGCAATTCGCCCTGCTGGAAAGAATGGCCCGTCGGCGAACGCGAAGCCTGCATGGGCGTGTGGTACAAGCCCGCCACTGCGGGCACCTACCGCTTCACCGCCGCCGATGTCACCGCACTGGGCACCGCCCCCATATACCGCGAAGGCTACTATGGGGACACGTCAGAAAAGCAAAAGACAGTCAGTCTGACGCAGGCCGACAACCGCAATACCAACGGCTCGAAGCCCGACTACACGACACCCGAAAACATGGGTTGGAACTTGGTGGGCTGTCCTTACTTGGTGAGCGACTATGTCAGCTGGGCCAACGGTGAAGCCACCGATTTCGACCCCGAAGCCTACCCCATGAGTCTGCCGCGCTTTGTCTACACGACCGATGCCGCCGGACAATTCACCTCATGGCCTTCCTGGAAGGCTCCCACCGAAGGTTCCTTCGCGCCGGCCCATGCCTTCTTCACCCAGACAGCTACGTTGCAGGCGACCGAAACGCTCACTTTCACCCTGCCGCACTACACGGACGCCCCCGTTGCAGCTGTACCCCGTCCGTGTCTGAGCTTCACCGACGGCTCGGGCCAGAGCGATGTGGTGACACTGCAACCCTGTGCCGAAGCCACCGAGGACATGGGCTTCCACCTTGGCAGCGACGGCCTGCATTGGGCACCGCTCAATCCCAAACTGCCGCAACTTTATGCCGCCAGCACGGGTACGGCCCACTTGGACTGGATGGGAACTGCACCTGTAGGCACTGAGATTCCCTTGGGCCTGTACAGCGGAGCAGGCGGGTCCTGCACCTTCAGCCTTCCCTCGCCCGAAACGTATGCCACCTTTACCCACGTGTGGCTGACCGACCGACTGACGGGCCGCGTGACTGACCTGAAGCAGAACACCTATACGGTTCCGCTCGAAGCAGACGAAACGACCGACATCCGCTTTACCCTGAAGTTCGGCGGAATCGCCCCAAACCCCGGTAACAGCGGCGAACAAGCCCTCTATCAGATAACTGCCCGCCAAGGCTACATCCGCATCGAAGGGCTGACAGGCGGCGAGCGCATTGCCGTCTACGATGCTTCGGGCCGCCTCCTACTGAGCGACCAAGCCCGAACCAACCTCTATGCCGCGCCGTTCCTGCCGGGTAACTATGTGGTCAAGGTGGAGGGCTACAGCCGGAAGGTACAGGTGGCACCTTAACGGAGAGAGCCGGGAAGGCCGGATAGGCCGAATAATCCAGATAATCCAGATAATCCGGATAATCTGGACTATCCAGACAACCCAGAAAGTCCTGAAACTCCAGAAAATCCACCCTCTCCCCCTAAAAACAGCAGCGGAATGCGCTTGCTTCCTGATTTCTCCATACATTCGCGCCTAAAGTTAACGCGAACCCCATGGAACACAGGAGCAAGGACATTCCGCTGCAACATTATCCCGACGGCACGCCGAGTGTGATGCGCAAGCCGACAGTATACCAGGAACTTCACTTCTATCGCAAGAGCGATGTACTGGTGCAGCTGACAAAAGCCTTCTGCGAACGCTTCCTGCCACCTTATGGAGACCGCACCGTAGACCAAATGGTACAAGCGGCCCGCTCCGTCAAACAAAATATCGTGGAAGGGTTCACTGACGGACAAACGTCATTTGAAGTAGAGATGAAACTGCTGGGAATTGCCAAAGGCAGCAACAAAGAACTGTTAGAGGACTACCAAGACTATATCAAACAACACGGTATACCTGAATGGGCCAAGGACAATCTGGCAAGATACACCAAAATGAGGGACTACTGCCGGACGCACAGCGATGAACGCGACTACCGCCGCTTCTTTGCGCAGTGGAGCGATGAAGAAATGGCCAACCTCGCCATCTGTCTGTGTCACATGGTAGACAAGGCCCTGACCACATTCTTGGCCAAGCGTGACCGCGAGTTTGTAGAAGAAGGAGGCATCAGGGAACGCATGACCGCCGCCCGCCTGGATATGCGCGGCACGCAAAAACAGATTATAGCCCGACAAGAACAGGAAATCTCCCAGCTCAAAGCTAAGATTGCCTCGCAACAACGAGAAATTGAAGTGCTCAAGACGAAGTTAGCGGGGAAGGCCGGATAAGCCGGAATATCCGGAGTATCCGGAGAATCCGGACCTTCCAGCCCCTCCTCAACGCTCCTCAACAATCACACCTTGGCCGCGCGCCGTGCCCGAGAACTCAGGCGCATACACAGAGCTTACACGTGAAATGCCGGCGGCATATCGACCCGCACGGCCTACCCACCACTCTTCGACCAAACGATGGTCGCCCTTTTGAAGCTGCTCCACAAAGTGCTCGGTGCAGTCGTCATGTACCGCTGTATAGGCCCACAATGAACCTGTGAGGCGGTAGCCCGACAACGGCTGCACGGGTTCCATACATGCCGGACGCGAAGAGGAGAAGCTCACAAAGTCATAGTCGCGGTCGGCATGGACCAACAAGGTCTGACGGACACGGTCGCCCGGATGCAGCACGGTCTGTGCGGACAAAGGCTGCCACTGCGTTCCGCGCTGCACTTCGGTGCGGACCTCGAGCTGCAACCCGTTGCCACCCACCGGCACAGAATCGTCCGGGACGACGCTGGTAGCATACACACTGCCCCAGGCCAGACCGTCACCCTGGTGCGTCACCCGCAACGAGGTGGACACATGGCCCGCCCGACGCAGCCACACTGTGCTATCCGGCGTTTCGGCCTGGTAGACCTGACGCACATAACCCAAGGATGCGGGCAAAGACACATGGGCCTCTGAGCTGTTGGCTACCGTATGGCCCTGCTGGCTGATGGTGTAGTCCAACGCGCCCCCTTGCGCGGGCAGACGTTGCTGTAACAGATTCCACACGGCATCGGCTGTAGCCAAGGGCGTGTCCCACTGTTGCGTGCGCTTGGCCTGCAACAGCCAGAGACGCATGGACTGTGCCATGAGCGTGTCGCCCGCTGCCTCAAAGGCTTCGATGGCAGCACACTGCGTGGGAATGCGATAGGCGGTGGCCGACCATTCGGCACGCGGACTGTCGAAGTAGCACCCCATTTCGGGCGTGCTGACCGTGTATTCGCGCAGACTCTGCAACACCTCGGCCGCCCGGTCCTTCTGGCCCGCCTGTTGCAGCACCCTGACGGCCAGAGCCTTGCCATAGAGCGTGAGGCGATGGCGCAAGGGCTGGGCGCGCGTCATGAGATAGCGGGCATCGGCATCGGGTTTCTGTCCCAACAAGGCACGCAAATACAGATAGCGCAGCTGCCACTCGGTAGGCTCACACTGCACATGGTGCTGTGCCTCGCGTTGCTTCATTCTGCTCACCTGACGGGCAGCCTCGCCCTGCAACCAACGGCAGGCCGACTCGAGCATGGAGTGGGCTGAAGGCTCAAGGCCAGCCAACCGCCCGGTGCGGGCCAGCAGGGTGGCCACCTCGACCGTAATGCTGGCATGGCCCTTCATGCCGCGATACCAGCTCCAGGAGCCGTCAGGCAACTGCAAGCTGCGCAATTGGTCGAGGGCCGTATAGCGGTGGGCGGCAGCTGTTTCCTCGTCAAACAGGCCACGCAGAGAACGTATGCGCTGCGCCTCGACCTGCCCGGCCTGCCACCAGGGCGTAAGGTCGGTGAGCAACGCTTCCTTGAGGCGGGCCAGCGTGTCGGCCTCGGCCGGGAAGTCATGTAACCATTGGCGGATTTCAGGATGCTGCTTCGCCAAAGCCTGTGCCAAGGCCAGGGCATAATAACGGTTGCCCCATTCGGTCGCACTGATGATGCGGGGCGTTCCGGCCAAGGAGGGCAGTGCCCCCACAGCATACCACAGCGGCTGGGCGGTGGTTTCGACGGTGAGGCTGAGCGGCTGGGCTGACGGCGGGAAGAGGCTGTCTATGCGCCATTCGCCCGCTTCGCGGCCATGCAGGCTGAAGGGAAGGGTCCGGGTGAGCTGTACCGTGGGCGAAAGCACGGGCAACAGACGTTCCTCACCATCGCTGTACGCTCCGGCCTCAGCCACGGCACGGCACACAAGCAAGGAGGCCTCGGCAAACGAAAGCTGCCACTCGGCATACACGGTACGCGCTTCGCCGGCTTGCAGACGGACCGTCTGGACCGAGGTGAAGAGCACGCTGTCGGGCAACGAAGCCTTCGACACGGTGAGGCAGACGCGGGCCTGCTGCACGGAGTCGGTCAGGTTCGTCACCGTAACAGGCAACTGCACGCGGTCAGCAGCCCGCACAAAACGCGGCAGGGCCAGTTGGGCCATGAGTAACTTGCGCACCACTAAGGTGGTGTCCATGCTGCCATAGTTCATCGCCACATCGTGGGCCAAGGCCGTGAAACGCCAACGCGTGACGCTCTCGGGCCAAGTGAACTGCAGGGTCACCTCGCCTCGGGCATCGGTGTGGAGGGCCGGACGGAAGCAGGCCGTCTCCTGAAACTGCGAACGCACGGTCGACACGGGTGCTGCCTCATGGGCCTCGCCGGCCGAAGCCGACGGGGCTACCTTCTTCAGCGATGCACCTCCAGCCTCATCTTCGACAACACACTCTGCCAGGTCAAGGGCGGGCGCATTCGAGGCCATGGCATACTGCCGGCGCATCAGCCTCTCCTTTACGCCCCGCCCTATACGTCCCCCGTAAGAAGAAGCAAACAGGCGTTCATCCCACTGCATGTAGACAGGCGACACGCAGGTCGGACGCTGCCAGGCGAAAGCCCCTTCGAGCGTCTGCGGCCAGCCTGTTCCGCCTGGCTGCCACGACCAGCGCAAGGCGGGCCGCTGCCGACTGACACCGAGCGAAGAGAACCTCCAGTGAGAAGTGGTGAGGGCATCGAGCGAAGCGTCATAGATGCGCGCCAGCAGCGAGGCATCGGCCGGGGTGCCGTCGGGGTGCGTAATGCGCAACCGCCACGTTTCGCTGCTGCCCGGCTGCAGGCGCGAACGGAAACTGGCATATTCCACCTTCAGCCGCCGGTCTGGTTCGGGTCGGGAGACGGTGGTCTGAAAGGTATGCAACTTACCGTCACGCACCAGAGCGAAACAAGCCGTGGCACAGTCGCCCCAAGCCGGCTGCCAGTCGAGCTGGAGGGTGAACAGCGTGTCGGTGAGGTGATAGGTGCGGTGGTCCACCCTACCGCTGGTGGTGACAAGGTCATAAAAGAGGGTGGCATCGCGCAAGGGAGTGCCGACCTGCAACCAAGCCGTATGGCTGCCCTGGCCGGGCCGCTGGTAGACAGAGAGCGGCGTATGGCGGTCAGCCGGGCGGCGGTCGGTTTCGGACATGAGCACAAAGCGCAGGCTGTCGGACGCTCCGCCTGAGGGGGTGGAACAGCAGAAAATGTAGGTGGCCGATGGCAACGAGGCGAGCACAGCCGGCCGGAAGGGACGGGCCGTGAGGAACGTGTCGGCGCAGACTTCGTTTCCGCCGGCATCGAGCAGACGGTAACGGCCCGTCTCCAGAATCGGTTGCCCCGCCGCATTGGTCTGTTCTACCATCCAATCGGGAATGCGTTCGCGGCAGATGACCTTGGGCACCTGCGGCTCGATCCATACCTTGCGGCGCGAGGCACGCAGGGTGAACTCACCCTGCACCGTCTCGCCCTGGCTGGCAGTCACCGTGTAGCTCACCACATAGCGGTAACCTGACAGAGGCACCACAGCTGCGGAAGAAGAAGGGACCGAAAGGTGTACAGGCAGGACAAAACAGCCCCGCTCGTCGGTGCGGGTGGTGTCGGACACCGTGTGGGACGTGTCGGTGCGCGGCCCATAGCCGCCTGCCAGCCGCCTTACCGTATACTGCACCAAAGCTCCGGCTACAGGCACACGGGTGTAGGTCAGGGCCTCGCCCTGTACGCGCACGGTGTCGCCCAACACGAAGGCTTGCTCCACGGGCTTGGTTTCGGCGGTGAAGGTGGGCCGCTTGTATTCCTCGACCTGAATGCCCAACCACCCGCGACGCATCGTGAGAGGCTGGCCGGCTGACCGGAGAGCTTCATGCTGCGTGCCCGCGCCGTCTGTCTGCAAGGTGAAAGTGCCCGGCAAGCACACGGCGGGCAGGGTGAAGCTGCCGCCGAAGTTGCCTAACCGGTCGGTGCTGACCAGCAGGCTGTCGACGGCCTTGCGGCTGGCATTGTAGAGGCGGACGGTACAGCTGTAGCCGGGCACAGCCTGACAATGGTCGCCCTGACGCGTATAGACAACTCCCGAGAAGTGGACCACCTGGCCCGGACGGTAGATGGCACGGTCGGCAAACAGGTCGACCTGACAGGTTGACGCTGCACCATCACCCTGCGAAAGGTTGTAGTAGACCGGATAGAGGCCAAAGCTGGGCGAAGCCTTGTCGGAGGGCAGGCTCGGATAGTACAGCCTGCTGCGCGCACCCGTTGGAGTCTGGCCCAGCTCCAGCACGCCCTTTTCATCGGTCTGATAGGCCTTGACCTGTCTCAACTTGCCCTGCATGTCGTGCTGGCAGGCGGTGATGCGCACATGGGGCACAGGCCGTCCGCTGCGGCTGTCGAGCACCACGACGCGATGGTAGTCGCTGCCTGCCGAAAAGGTCAGGGCACGCAAGGCCGACACCTGGAAGCAGTGTGTGGCCAAGAGCTGTCCGTCGCCAACGAGCTGGGCAGCATAGACGCCAGGCTGCTCGGGCAGCTGCACCTGCCACGAAGCGGTCTGCCAACGGTAAGGCGGCGCAATGGGCAGGTCGCGAAACTGGCTCGTGGCCTGCCCGCGCAGGTGTTCGGCCCGCTGCTCGATCGTCTCGGCGGCATTGTCGGCTTCGAGCGTGCTGTCGTAGAGGCGTGTCAGACGCAGTTCGACGCGCTGCAGGTGGCGGGCCGAGAGCTGCAGGGTCAGCGTGTCGGCTGGATAGTAGAGCGTGCCCCACCCTGTCAGGCGGGCCGTGGGATTCAGCATGTCCTGCACCTCCCCACGCAAGCAGCCGGCGCGTTTGTCCTTGCCGAGCAGGGCCAAGCCCTGCTGCGCCTTGGCGAGCAGCAGGCTGTCGTTGGCCTCGGCAAAGGGCGATTCGGCCTCATAGCGATAGCGGAGTTTCACCATCGACTCGTACACACGGTAGCGGTTTTCGCAATGGGCGAAGCGCGCCTCACAGTCGACCAGCTGGCGGTACAGTGCATGGTCGGCCAGCGCACCTTCGATGCGTCGGGCTCCGGCCTGAAGCTGCAGGCTGTCGAGCGTGAGCAGCAGCACGGCCTCGGCACGACCCAGGCTGTCGTAGACGGCTATCTGCCTTCGATACAGCGCGCCAACCTCCTCCTCGCTGAGCACACCGCTCTGCCGACTGGTTTCGGCCAGCACGTGGAGCAGGTCGTAGCCGAAATAGCGGCTGTCAGCCCCTTTTTGAAATAAGGGCAGGTACTGGTCGGCCGACGTTTGGGCCAGCACGTCGGGGGCAGCGAGCGAGGACAGGAAGTGCTGGCGGCTGCGCTGCCGCATCTCCTCGGCTGTCATGCCGCCGATTGTGCCGTATCGGTTGTTGGCCGGCAAATAGGTGCAGGCCAGGGAGGCGTGCCACAGGGCACAGGTCACCTCGCGCGTTTCGGCGGCCAAGGCCGTCTCCATGCGGTCGATATAGACGAGGGCTGAGTCGGGCGAAACGGCACCGCCGTAGAGGCGGCACATCAGCGTGGCCTTCAACAGCTGGGCGTCGTTGCCTTCGCGCAGGGCCTTGGTGCGCAGGTCGCGGCATAGCGAGAGGGCCGTTTGTGGCCGGTCGGCACGGTCGGCGGCCTCGACTTTCTTCCAGAGGCTGGAATAGCTTTGGGCGGAAAGGGCCAAGGCGTGCAGCAGCAAGAGGGACAGGATGAGTGTTTTCTTCATATCTGACGTTTTCCTATATTTCTCATTTTCACTTCTCTGCGGTTCTGTGATGCCTCCCACGACTCAACTGGCTGGCGAAGAAGCTGAGGTAGGACATCAGTCCAAGGAGCATGACCAGTGCGGTCTTGAGTCCGTGCGAAATCAGGGCAAAGGTCTGGGCAGCCACTTTTTCTACGCCATAGGCCTCCGTGAGGGTCTTGACGATGGCAAAGTGCCAAGGTCCGGCACCTGCGGGAGTGGGCAGCAACAGGCCCACACTGGCAGCCGCAAAGACGTGGAGCAGGTCGGCCATGCAGATGGATGACAGGCTGTCGAAGCAGGGGAGCAGCCAGTAGAGCTGCATGAAGTTGCACGTCCAGATGCCGGCACTGAGTGAGAAGAAGGCCAACGGACTGTGCAGGCGGGCAATGGCGGCCATGCCCTGCCACAAGTTGCGGACAAAGCGGCGGATGTGAGGCCACAAGGGGAAGCTGATGCCCACCAACAGACAGACCGCGCTGCCCACGGCTATATAGAAGGTGTAGTTCGGCACAACCCAGGTCAGGCCGTCGCCCAGCCGCTGCACCAGACCGACTGTAGCATTCCACCGCAAGGTGACGGCCAGGCCGGCCACAACGACCAAGCAGCCCACATCGGCCAGCTTCTCGACTACAACCGTGCCCAAGGCCCGCGTCGACACGTCAGCATCGCCGCGGCGCACCAAGAGCGAACGGGTCAGCTCGCCCAAACGGGGCGTGACACTATTTATCAAATAGGAGATGAACACCAGTTCGACGGCCCGGCGCATGGTAATGTCGATGCGGGCCGAACTGAGCAGCATACGCCAACGCCAGGAGCGCAGCACATTGGCCAGCACGCCGGCTGCCAGCGCCAAGACGATAAACAAGTAGTTGGAACGCTGGGTGAACACCTCAAACAGCTGGGAGGCGTTGAACCCACGGTAAATCCACCACATCAGCCCCAGTCCGAGCAAGGTGGAGGCAAGCAGCATGAATATGTTTCGGGCTATTCGGGGCATAGTTCCTTCTTTAAGATGAGGCGTATGGCAGCAGACGGCTTTCGGGACAGGACCTGCGCCCGGCTGCGGTACCATCGCATCGGCTAAAGTACGCCTTTCGGCAATATGCCAGAGAAGCAGGAGCAATAAAAAGGCTTAAATACGTCGTTTTTTAGCTGCAACATGCAGATTTCTGCTCATCTATTACATTTCTTTGTGTAAATTCGCAGCCACTTACGTGAACTGGACATACATTCATCTATATGGAACTTGAAAAATTCTCACGCCAGCTGCGGCTCATGGTGATGCTCACCCAGAACCGCACGCTCAACATTGACGACATCTGTCAGCAGCTCGCGATGAGCCGCCGCTCAGTGTACCGCTATCTTGACACCTTCAAAGGGCTCGGCTTCATAGTCATCAAAGAGGGCAACAAATACCGGCTCGACCATCAGTCACCCTTCTTCCAGGAAATTGCCAGCGGACTGCAATTCTCCGACGATGAGGGCGTACTGCTCAGCCAGCTGGTCAACTCAATATACAGCCGCTCGCCCCAAGTGCGTGCCCTGCGCGACAAGCTGTCAAACCTGTATGACAGCGGCGTGCTAGCCCGTCATGGACTCAACAACCAGATGGCGCAGAACATCACCCGGCTGTTCGATGCCATACGGTCAGAGCGCGTCGTGCTGCTGCGCAACTACAACTCCCCCTCCAGCGGCACAGTGAGCAACCGCATTGTCGAGCCTTACCTGTTCATCAACGACAATGCCGAAGTGCGCTGCTACGAACTGGCCACCAATACCAACAAGACCTTCAAGGTGAGCCGCGCCGAGCGTGTGGAACTGCTCGACCTGCTGTGGTCACACAAGAACGAGCATACGCCCTTCTACAATGACCTGTTCGGCTTTACCGGCGACGAACGCCTGCCCGTCAAGCTGCGGCTGGGACAGCTCTCGGCCTCTATCCTGCTTGAGGAATACCCCGATGCCCAACGACAACTCGAACAGCAGCCCGACGGGAAATACCTGCTCGCCACAGAAGTGTGTAACTACGCCGGCATCGGCCGCTTCGTGCTGGGACTCTACGACGACATCGAAATCGTCGATTCGCCCGAGTTCGACCAATACATGAAACAACGCATTGAGCAACTTACCCAACGTTGACCCGACCCGCCAAGCGGCAAGCGGCACGCAGCCCTCTCCACCGGCTGCGTGCCGCTTGCTTTTTAACACAGAAAAAATCAGACTGCCGTAGACTGGCACAAACAAGCCGTTCCTTTGCACCAGATAACGAGAACATCAACTACAAAATCTCCTTGCTATGGAAAAGAATGGAATGGCCCTGAACCGCACAAGCTCCAACACGGGTTTCGCCCCGCTGAGCCTCATCGACTGCCTCACAGAACGACTGGAACAAACCAAACTGATGAACAGACTGGCAGCACTCTACTCCGCCCTGCTCGACACCAAGGTGAGCAGCCGCCAAGCCGTATATTACCTCTATGCACAGTGCCTCCTCACCTTGATTCTGTCGCCCCTGCCCTTCGGACTGGGCTGGCGTGCCTGCCTGCTGATGCTCTTCATCGGGGCCGCCAAACACACACGTTGACGCACACACAGAACTCAGCGTCCCGCTGCGCCCAGAACCTCCGAACGGTCTGAGCGCAGCCTTTTTTTGCAGCTTACACGCCAGAAATACTTACCTTTGCAGCCGCGGGGCAATCGGTGGCACATGCCGCCAGATGTCCTGCGGCGTTGTCTGACATTCAAGATACATCATGAAATATTTAGAATTTACCTTCACCACCCACCCTGCCACTGAGGCTATACAGGATGTGCTCTCGGCCGTACTGGCCGAAATCGGCTTCGACAGCTTTGTCCACACCGACGAACTTGACCGGCCCGCAGTGGCCCATGCCGCCAATCCCGAGAACCCGGAATTTGCCGAGAAGGCCGAAACCGACCACTTCAGGTGCTACATCCAGCAGCAGCTCTTCAGCCAGGAAGTCCTCGACGAGACACTCGCCAACTTTCCGCTGCCCGACGTGCGCATTGACTATGCGATGGCCGAGGCCGAAGACAAGGACTGGAATGAGGAATGGGAGAAAAACTACTTCCAGCCACTGGTCGTGGACGGACGCTGCGTGATTGCCGGCACCTTCCATAAGGACGTGCCGCAGGCTGAATACCACATCACCATCAACCCGCAGATGTCGTTCGGCACAGGCCACCATGCCACCACCTCGCAGATGATCAGCCGGCTGCTGAACGATGAGGTGGCCGGCATGGAAGTGCTCGACATGGGCTGCGGCACAAGCATCCTCGCCATTCTGGCCCGTATGCGCGGAGCACGCCACTGCGTGGCCATCGATGTCGACGACTGGTGCGTGCGCAACTCGCTCGACAACATTGCGCTGAACCACCTGGACGGCATCGACGTGGAACTGGGCAACGCGCAATCGCTGGCTGACAAGGGGCCCTTCGACCTCGTACTGGCCAACATCAATCTGGGCATTCTGCTGAACGACCTGAAGTATTACGTGCCGCGCATGAAGCCCAACGCCTGCATCTACATGAGCGGATTCTACGACACCGATGTGCCGCAGCTACTGGCCGAAGCCGAAAGGCAGGGTCTGCAACTGGCAGACCAACACGTGCTCGACGGATGGGCCTGTCTGAAGCTCCGCAAAGCAGGTTATACAGGAAATCACGCATAAATCTTTGAATTTATTACATATATGCTTCCCGGTTCGGGAAGTATGCCTATATTTGCAGCCAAATTATGCAAGTTTGTGCAAGTGAGTGCCAGGGCGGAGCTTGTTGATGCCTTGCGCTCACTTGTTCATACTTGCACGGGCGCACACAATGCGCCTGCAAACCCATCGCCCCTCCCCTGCGAAAACCGAACCATACTCCGCATAACATGAGCAATAGGATGCAACGGCTGGAAGTGCTGCGCGTGATTTTGGCGAGCAGCAGCATGAGCAGCCACGAAGACATTTTAAAAGAACTGGCGCATAACGGCTGGAACATCACGCAGGCCACCCTCTCGCGCGACCTGAGCAAACTGCACGCAGCCAAGGTGCTGGGGGCTGAAGGCTACCGCTACATTCTGCCCGAAAGCCCGCTGTACCGCCGCACGGTGAAACCAGAGATTGTGCCCGAATACCTGCGCAACACGGGCTTCCTGTCGATTGACTTCTCGGGCAATCTGGCCGTGCTCCACACGCGCCCAGGCTATGCAGCCGGTCTGGCCTCCGACATAGACAGCCACAAGCTCCACACGGCAGTGGGCACGGTGGCTGGCGACGACACCATCCTGGTGGTGATGAACGAGACGGTCGAACGGCAGGAGTTTATCGACGAACTCTCCACCGTCATTCCAGCCATCAAGAGCATCGTGCTCTAACACTGTTCCAAGGCTGCGACCCTAACAACATAGATACAACCACATTGACAGAAGAATAAACATGGAAGAATACAACGACGGCATACAGGTGCTGGTGGCTGACGCCTCGCACGAGAAATATGTTGATACCATTCTGCAGACCATTACCGACGCGGCCAAGGTGCGCGGCTCAGGCATTGCGAGCCGTACCCACGAATATGTGACCACCAAGATGAAGGAGCGCAAGGCCATCATCGCCCTCTACGGTGAGGAGTTTGCCGGCTTCTGCTACATTGAGAGCTGGGAGAACAAGCACTATGTGGCCAACTCGGGCCTCATCGTGGTGCCGAAGTTCCGCGGTCACCACCTGGCCACGCGCATCAAGCGTCTGGCCTTCTCGCTGAGCCGCGTACGCTGGCCGCAAGCCAAGATTTTCGGCCTGACCAGCTCAGGCGCGGTCATGCGCATCAATACGTCGCTGGGCTACGTGCCCGTTCCCTTCAGCGAACTGACCCAGGACGACGAGTACTGGAAGGGCTGCGGCACGCCCGCCGAACCCTGCTGCATCAACTGCGACGTGCTGGCGCGCACCAACCGCAAGTATTGCGTGTGCACCGGCATGCTGTTTGACCCCGCGCGGCATCCCAACACCCCGCTGCCGGTTGAAATCCCGCAGGACGTGCTTGACTTCATCAAGGACAACGAGGCTTGACCCCGCCTACCCTGACAACCACTCCGCGCGACAGCCTCGCCGCATGGGCGGACCGCCCGCGCCACCTTATATATATATACACACTCACCAACACATATATATACACACTCACCAACACATAAAAGCCCTAAGACATGAAGAAGAAAGTAGTAGTAGCCTTCAGTGGCGGACTTGACACCTCATATACAGTAATGTATCTGGCCAAAGAAATGGGCTATGAAGTACACGCCGCCTGCGCCAACACGGGCGGCTTCAGCGCCGAACAGCTGAAGAAGAACGAAGAAAACGCCTACAAACTGGGGGCCACCCGCTATGTGACGCTCGACGTGACCCACGAGTATTACGAGAAGAGCCTGAAGTTCATGGTGTACGGCAACGTGCTGCGCAACAACGTCTACCCCGTTTCGGTGTCGTCAGAGCGCATTTTCCAAGGCATTGCCATTGCGCGCTACGCCAAGGAAATCGGAGCCGATGCCATTGCCCACGGCTCTACGGGCGCAGGCAACGACCAGGTGCGCTTCGACATGACCTTCCTGGTGATGTGTCCCGACATGGAAATCATCACGCTCACGCGCGACCGCAACCTGTCGCGCAAGGAGGAGGTTGACTACCTGAATGCCCACGGCTTCGAAGCCGACTTTGCCAAACTGAAGTACTCCTACAACGTGGGCATCTGGGGCACCAGCATCTGTGGCGGCGAGATTCTCGACTCGGCCCAGGGCCTGCCCGAGGAGGCTTACCTGAAGCAGGTGACCAAGCAGGGCACCGAAGAGCTGCGCCTCACCTTCGAGCAGGGCGAACTGAAGGCCGTGAACGGCGTGCGCTACGACAATCCCATCGAGGCCATCTGCAAGGTCGAGGAGATTGGCGCAGCCTACGGCATAGGCCGCGACATGCACGTGGGCGACACAATCATCGGCATCAAGGGCCGCGTGGGCTTTGAGGCAGCCGCCCCCGCCCTAATCATCGGCGCACACCGCTTCTTAGAGAAGTACACGCTGTCGAAGTGGCAACAGTACTGGAAAGACCAGGTGGCCAACTGGTATGGCATGTTCCTCCACGAGAGCCAGTATCTCGAACCCGTGATGCGCGACATCGAGGCCATGCTCACCAGCTCGCAGCGCCACGTGAACGGCACGGCCATCCTGCAGCTGCGTCCGCTGGGCTTCAGCACCGTAGGCGTGGAGAGTGCCGACGACCTGGTGAAGACGAAGTTCGGCGAATACGGCGAAACACAAAAGGGCTGGACGGCCGATGATGCCAAGGGCTTCATCAAGGTGCTGAGCACACCCCTGCGTGTGTTCTATGCCAACCATGCCGACGAACAGTAACCCACACGGTGCGCCTCTTGCACCCCAAAGAAGAACCGCATGATTAGAATAGGAATTATAGGTGGCGCGGGCTACACCGCCGGTGAGCTCTGCCGCCTGCTGCTGAACCATCCCGAGGCCGAAATCGTGTTTGTAAACAGCGAGAGCAACGCGGGCAACCTGCTGACCGACGTACACGAAGGACTGTATGGCGAAACCGACCTGCGCTTTACCGATAGCCTGCCCTTCGACGAAGTCGACGTGGTGTTCTTCTGCTTCGGCCACGGAAAGAGTACCTGCTTCCTGTCCGAGCACTACATTCCGGCCGATGTGCGCATCATCGACCTGGCACAGGACTTCAGGCTGGCCACCGACGACAACGACTATGTCTATGGCCTTCCCGAACTGAACCGCAACCAGCTGTGCGGCGCAGTCCACGTGGCCAATCCCGGCTGCTTTGCCACCTGCATCCAGCTGGGCCTCCTGCCGCTGGCCGAAGCGGGCCTGCTCAAGGGCGATGTGGCGGTCAATGCCATCACCGGCTCTACGGGAGCGGGCGTAAAACCGGGCAGCACGACACACTTCTCGTGGCGCACGGGCAACATGAGCATCTACAAGGCGTTCGAACACCAGCACGTGCCCGAAATCAAGCAGTCGCTCCGGCAGCTGCAGCCCGACTACGCCGGCGAAATAGACTTCATCCCCTACCGGGGTGACTTTCCGCGCGGCATCTTTGCCACCGAGGTGGTCAGCTGTGACGCTCCGATTGAGGAAATCGAGGGCTACTACCGCGACTTCTACAGCGAAGCGGCTTTTACCCACTATGTGGGCCGTCCGCTCGACCTGAAGCAGGTGGTAAACACCAACAAGTGTCTCATCCATGCCGAACGCCACCGCGACAAGCTGCTCGTCACGGCCTGCATCGACAACCTCCTGAAGGGTGCTTCGGGCCAGGCGGTCCAGAACATGAACCTGATGTTCGGGCTGGAGGAAGACACCGGCCTGCGCCTCAAGCCCGTGGCTTTCTGACGCCTCAGGGCCAGGCGCCAAGCGTTCCATGCACGCCCGCCACAGGGCCGAAGCATGGAACGCTTGGCAATGCCTGCGACCCGAAACGCCCCACACATGCCAACTTATTTACCTTCCCACCGATGAACTTATTTCCTGTATATCCCCTTTTCAACATCCACATCATCGAAGGACGAGGCTGCTGTGTCTACGACGACCAGCAGCAGGAGTACCTTGACCTCTATGGCGGCCACGCCGTAATCAGCATCGGGCACTGCCACCCTCACTACGTGGCAGCGGTCGAACAGCAGTTGCACACACTGGGCTTCTATTCGAACTCCGTGGTAAACAAGCTGCAAGAACAGCTGGCCGAACGGCTGGGCAAGCTATGCGGCTATCCCGACTACCAGCTCTTCCTGGTTAACTCGGGAGCCGAAGCCAACGAGAACGCGCTGAAGCTGGCCTCCTTCCACACGGGACGCAAGCGCGTGCTGGCCGCCTCAAAGGCCTTTCACGGACGTACCTCGCTGGCGGTCGAAGCCACCGACAACCCACGTATCGTGGCCCCGGTGAATGCTGGCGGCCATGTGACCTTTCTGCCGCTGAACGACCTGCAGGCCTTCGAGGCCGAACTGCAAAAGGGCGATGTGGCGGCTGTCATTGTAGAGTGTATACAAGGTGTGGGCGGCATCCGCATGGCCACGCCTGAGTTCATGCAGGGACTGCGCCGTGCCTGCGATGCCACGGACACCGTACTCGTGTGCGACGAGATACAGTGCGGCTACGGACGCTCAGGCCGCTTCTTCGCCCACCAGCACTTAGATGTCCAACCCGACCTCATCACCTGCGCCAAAGGCATAGCCAACGGTTTCCCCATGGGAGCCGTGCTCATTTCGCCCAAGTTTGAGGCCACCTACGGCATGCTGGGCACGACCTTCGGCGGCAACCATCTGGCTTGTTCGGCTGCGCTGGCCGTGCTCGATGTGATGGAGAGCGAACAGCTGGTGGCCCATGCAGCCCAAGTGGGCGACTACCTGCTCGACAGCCTGAAGCAGTGGCAGACGCAGAACCCACACATTGTCGACGTGCGCGGACGCGGTCTGATGATTGGTGTGGAGTTTGACGCCCCCATCAAGGACTACCGCAACCGGCTCGTCCACGAGCAGCACCTCTTCACGGGAGCTGCCTCGACCAACATCCTGCGCCTGCTGCCGCCGCTCACCCTGAGCATGGAGCAGGCCACCGAAGCCCTGCGCCGCATGCAGGCCGCATTCTGACCAAACCCTTCCTGCTTATGAAAAAAATCATTCTCGGCCTGCTGCTGGCCCTTTCGGCCCATCAGGCACAGGCACAAAGCACCCCCCACGCGCTGGGCGTACACTTCGGCGGCTCGACCACCGACGTCGAATACCAGTACCACTTCAGCAAGCGGAACTTTCTGGACGTTACGCTGGGTCTGTTCGACTTTGACAAGGGCTTTGCCGCCCAAGGCATCTACAACTGGAACCTGCACAGCTGGGACTGGACTCCAGGCTTCGCCGTGTGGAAGTGCTGGGGCGGCTACGGCGCGGGCCTCGGCTGCTACAGCCATCACGATGACCACGACCTCTTCGTTGGCCCCGTGGGTACACTGGGCTTCGGCTTCACGCTCTGCGACATTCCGCTCACAGTCGGACTGGACTACCGTCCGATGGTGGCCTTCAACCTGGGCGACAGCTTCAAGGTCATTGACAGCGGATTCCGCAACATCGGCGTGACTCTGACCTACCGATTCTGACTGCGCCGCGTGAGCCTGACAGCTTAAAGAAAGGGCAAAAGCATTGGTACAAAACACATGTATGCCAACGCTTTTGCCCTTTCTTTGAACACTTCATCGCCTCACCCTTCCCAGGGCATTGCCCTGTGCCAAGCGCTTGTGCCCCTTCTCCAAGTGCCCCAAGCGCTTGTGCCTGTTCCCTGATTGGACTTCCGAAGCCCGAATTGAATCAATGGATGCAACACCACAGCCAAGCGGCGGGAAGCCTGTTCTACCAGTCAGCCACATCAGGTTGCTGTTGTCCAAAACTGACGGAAAAACGCACCAAAACTTTTGTCTCAGGTTTTGCGCCTTACTGCAAAAGGCGTAAATTTGCCGCATCATTCACAAAGCAAAAACGAACAAACTTAATACGCACTCCATGGTAAAGATTACGAAAGAGGCTGCCCTTCGATACCACGAAATGGGCAAGCCGGGAAAAATCGAGGTAGTTCCCACCAAGCCTTACCGCACCCAAACCGACCTTTCGCTGGCTTACTCGCCCGGCGTGGCAGAGCCGTGTCTGGAAATACAGCAGAACCCGCACGATGCCTACCGCTACACCAACAAGGGCAACCTCGTGGCCGTCATCTCGAACGGCACCGCTGTGCTCGGACTGGGCGACATCGGGGCCATGAGCGGCAAACCCGTCATGGAGGGCAAGAGCCTGCTGTTCAAGATCTACGCCGGAGTCGACGCCTTCGACATCGAAGTGGACGAGAAGGACCCCGAGAAGTTCATCGCTGCCGTAAAGGCCATTGCCCCCACCTTCGGCGGCATCAATCTGGAGGACATCAAGGCCCCCGAATGCTTCGAAATCGAGCAGCGGCTCAAGGCCGAGCTGGACATTCCCGTGATGCACGACGACCAGCACGGCACAGCCATCATCTCGGCCGCAGGCCTCATCAACGCGCTGAGTGTGGCGGGCAAGAAGATTGAAGAGGCCAAGATTGTGGTGAACGGTGCCGGCGCGGCTGCCATTTCATGCACCCGCCTCTACTGTGCCTTCGGTGCCCGCCGGGAGAACGTGGTGATGCTCGACTCCAAGGGCGTAATCACCGCTGACCGCGAGAACCTCAACGAGCAGAAGCGCGAATTTGCCACCGAACGCACCGACGTGCACACGCTGGCCGAGGCCGTAAACGGTGCCGACGTCTTCGTGGGCCTGTCGAAGGGCAATGTGCTCACCCAGGAGATGGTGCGCTCCATGGCATCGAACCCCATCATCTTCGCCCTGGCCAACCCCGTGCCCGAAATATCCTATGAAGATGCGATGGCAGCCCGCCCCGACGTGTTGATGAGTACCGGACGCACCGACTACCCGAACCAGATCAACAACGTCATCGGCTTTCCCTACATATTCCGCGGCGCACTCGACACTGCCGCCAAGGCTATCAATGAGGAGATGAAGATGGCCGCCGCACAGGCCATTGCCGACCTGGCCCGCCGTCCCGTGCCCGACATCGTGAACCGTGCCTACCACGTGCGCAACTTCACCTTCGGACCGGACTACTTCATTCCCAAGCCCGTTGACCCCCGACTCATCACCGAAGTGTCGATGGCTGTGGCCAAGGCTGCCATGGACAGCGGCGTGGCCCGCAAGCCCATCACTGACTGGAAGGCTTACCGCCAGAGCCTGCGCGAACTGATGGGCCAGGAGTCGAAATTCACCCAGAACCTCTACGACACGGCCCGCTCAAACCCGAAGCGCGTGGTCTTTGCCGAAGGCACACACCCCACCATGCTCGAAGCTGCCGTACGCGCCAAGGAGGAGGGCATCTGCTTCCCCGTCCTGCTGGGCAACGACGTGCAGATCCACAAGATTGCCGACGAACTGAAGCTCAACCTCGACGGCATCGAAATCCTGAACCTGCGTAACGACACGCAGAACGAACGCCGCCACCGCTATGCCGAAATCTTCGCCCGCAAGATGGAGCGCAAGGGCTACACGCCGCAAGAGGCTGAGGACAAGATGTACGAACGCAACTACTTCGGCATGATGATGGTGGAGACGGGCGAGGC
>CAMBOH010000013.1 GCA_945869305.1 uncultured bacterium | reverse complement strand
AAGCTTGAGCGATATTTTTTTGATGTATAGATACTAGCATCGCGGATACGCTTACTAAAAATGCGTATATAAAGGAGCCGGAATAAGCTCCTTCCACCCGCTGCTAACTCAAACAAAGCTGTCGTACAACCCGCCATAGACCCTTCTCAACTTACAAAATATGTAAACCCAATTCCAATATCCAACCCGACCTGATGTATAGCAGCCCCCTTCATAGAATCTACCTAAAGTGAAACGCCAAGAGAACCCAGACAGGCTGACACCAACAAGCCCGACACCTGCTACCGAGCCCTCCAAACATGATTCGGAATACAGCACGTTCCTGTCTACACCTCTACTCCGCAAACCGACAAAAAGGGTAAAGAAAACAAAAAACCGAAGCATTTGTTTGCGGTAACGAAATAATGCCCTACATTTGCCACGACATGGTGTAGTGTGTCCACACGAAGCCATGCACCATATAGCCGAAATAGTCTTTAATATCCTATCTATTCTATGAAAAAGAAACAACTACTTGCCAGCCTGTTCTTGGCTTCCCTTGCAGCTCCCGGAGCTGTCATGGCACAGGACGTGGTGAAATTCACTACGGCCAAGACGCAGGGTGAAACCGTGAGCGTGACGCTCAACCAGCTCAAACACGGCGCAGTGGTGGACTGGGGCGACGGCAACACGCAGACCTTTGAGCCAACCGCCGATGCCTATCTGGTAATCGAGGGACAGGTGAAGGGCGAAACCATCACCATTACCTCGCAGTCGCCCATCAAAACCATTATCTGTGCCGACAACGCGCTGACCGACATCGACGTGTCGGGGCTGACCAGCCTCTACTCGCTCTATTGCCAGAACAACCAGCTCACGCAACTCGACCTCTCGTCATGCCAGAAACTCACCGACCTGAACTGCGCCGGTAACGAACTGACCAAAATAAGCGTTACGGAGTTCGGCAACCCCGACCTCGAAACGCTCAACGTGGCCGGCAACCAGCTCAAGTCGAACTCACTGACGGGCACCTCCTTCGCCCTGCCCTGCCAGCAGCTGCAATACCTCAACATCGCCGACAACGCCGTAACCACAGTGTCACTCACGGCTGCCAATGACCAGCTCGACGTGTTGAAGTGCAGCGGCAACAAAATCAAGATTCTGAACCTCACCAACATCAGCTCGCTCTCGACATTGATGTGTGCCGACAACGCCATCACTGGCCTGACGATAAATGCAGCGAACGGACTGCCCGAACTGAGACAGCTCATCGCATCGGGCAACAAAATCGCCAAGATGGACCTCTCACTCAGCTCAGACCTGAACTATCTCGCTGTCGAGAACAACGCGCTGACACAGCTGGCCATCCCCGCCAAGACCAAGCTCTACGCCTACTCGTGTGGCGGTAACAGTCTGACTTTCAGCTCGCTGCCTACAGCCGACTATATGCCCGAACTCTTCAGCTACCTGCCCCAGACGGAGGAAATCGACATCTCCTCGAAGTTTAAGAAGGCAGCCGATGGCATGTACTACGCCCCACTCTGCCCCTCCTACAACGACCGCAACGACGAGGCTTACTTCGTGGACCTCACCGACTGGTCGTTTGATGCCGACAACCAGCGCAACACCATTACGTTCAGCTTCTTCGGCAAGAACAACGGAGAGACGGAATACGCCCAGCTCTCGAAGGCTTCGTCGTCGAACAAGAATGGCGACTACTACACGCCTACCGCCGTGTCGCTCTACGGCAACTACAGTTTCCTGAAGCCGCACGATGAGGTGTACATCGAAATCACCAGCTCGAACTATCCTGACCTGAAATACACCACCACGCACTTCAGAGTGGGCGAAAAAGCCACGTCCATCGAAACGGCCACCACCGCCGGCGACGCCCTGAACGTGACCGTACAGAACCGCCAGCTCGTGATTGCAGGAAAGGGACAGCCTGTACGCGTGTACCGCGCCGACGGCTCGCTGCAATGGCAAGGCCAGGCATGCGAAGGCGGCACGCAGCTCAACCTGCCTGCCGGCGTCTATGTCGTAAACGGAAAGAAAGTGGCATTATAAGATAAGCCTGAACTATCCAGCCTAAAAGCGTCCAAGGCCGTTGGGAACGCAGACTTACGGACTGTTCTCCCCAACCAACCAGACAAGTGAACTGTAGTTGTCCGGGCAGCTTCTGAACACTGCCTCCCGGCACGAGCCCGAAATCTACAGACGCTCCGCTTTCAGGCATACACATCAAAACTACTTCTCGAAATGAAAATAACAAAATACATCAGTTTCAGTGCTTTGGCATTGGCAGCCATGTTGAATTGCCAGCCCGCCGACGCACAGGTGAAATTGGCCGACGATGCCTACCCCGTCATCGTGGCACCGCACAAGCAGACGGTGAGCTACCGCGAACGCACCTTGTGCTATGATATTACGGCCAACGTGGACTTCACAGCCACGACCGATGCCGAGTGGATAACCGTGCGCAAGGCCGACAATGGCACCGTGTACATCCACCTTGCCATGAACGAAAACGTCCAGAGCCGTGTGGGACAGGTGGTGTTCGGCAACGCTGAAAAAGGACTCAGCGAAACACTCTCCATCACGCAGACCCGCTATGAGGGTGCCAGAGACATGACGCAGGACGAACCGGTGAAAGTGGCCTCGGCTACCGACAACACCCATCAGGACGCCAACAGCGATGCCTCCAAGTCAATCGACGGCGACCTCTCGACCATCTACCACAGCAAGTGGTCGGACAAGATCGGCGAGGACAACCCCGCCATCCTGACCTACAACTTCAAAGACGTGGAGCTGATTGACTATGTGAACTACGTGACCCGCCAGAAGGGCGGCAGCAACGGTAACTTCGGCAAGGTGGAGATTTACACCAAGTGTGAAGGCGACGCCGACTTCGTGCTGAACCAGACGGTTGACTTCGGCTTCAACGGCGGTGCCCACCGCGTTGACTTCAAGGGTGGACTGAAGAACCCCGTTGCCGTACAGTTCAAGGTGCTCACCGGCTACACGGACGGCGGGGGCGGCCCGTATGCATCCTGCGCCGAAATGCAGTTCTTCATCGACAAGCGGAAGGAACTCTTCGGCATCTTTGCCGATGATGCGCTGACGCAGCTGCGCGATGGTGTGACCCAGGCCGACATCGACAATATCGACGACGAATATGTGGCCCATCTGGCCCAGAAACTCTACGACAAGACCTACGACATGAACTACCGCGTGGCCACCTACAAGTGCCGCACCTCGCCGCAGGCCTTCTCGGACGAGATGAACGCACCGGGCAAGCTCTACGACCAGAACCAGGGCGTAACGGGCATCAACATTCGCAAGGGCAAGCAGGCCATTGCCGTGAGCGGACTGCCCGAAGGCACATCGCTGCCGATGCACGTTACTGCCTGGTATGAAGGAAAATGCAGCGGCAACTTTGACGGCGGAAATCCGCAACAGTTCAGCTACACCCTGCGCAACGGCTTTAACCTCATCGACTACCCCTTTGCCTACGACGGTCTGGCCTACATCTGCTACTATGCTGACGTGAACCCCGAACTGCAGCCCGACATCAAGGTGCACTTCATCGACGGCGAGGTGAACGGCTACCTGAGCCTCGACAAGACCAACGACGAGATGCACGAGATGTGTGCCAAGGCTCCCAATATGTGTATTGACGTTGTGGGCAACGCCGTCCACTCCATCTGGACCACCCGCGGCGTGCGCGACGACTTCCCCTCTGTATCCTCCAAGGGTCTCTACGGCAACTGTCTGGCCATCGACGGTTCGCTGGGCTACCGCCAGTTTATCCACATAATGGACTCTCTTGCCATCTGGGAACACAACCTGCTGGGTCTGGGCAAGTATGACCGCCGACCTGACAACCGCACGAGTGCCTATGTGAACTTTACCTACTACATGTTCCAGGGCGGACTCGGCGTGTCGTTCCACGTGGACCAGGAACCGCGCGTGCTGAACTGCAAGACGCTGGTGATGAACGACGAAGACGTCATCTGGGGTCTCTCCCACGAATGGGGACACCAACACCAGATGCTGCCTTACTTCTGCTGGTCGGGACTCGGCGAAGTGAGCAACAACATGAACTCCTACTACAACATCATGCGCATGGGCTATTCGAACAACCGCATGACCGGTTCGAACGACGGTACCCCCAAGCCCAACAGCCAGTATGCCAATGCCCGCCGCATCTTCGTAGACCATGACTACTCGACCGTTTGCGCCAGCTACGATGGCAACACGCCCTCGCTGAAGAGCCATATGCGCCATCTGGCCTACACCAACGCCAGCGAACTGAAGAGCAAGGCGTTGCGCGACTTCGCCCTGACCATGAAGGACTCGACCATCACGCAGTACAAGAACAACCCCGCCAAGGCGGTTTCCATCCACGAGGTGGGTGTAGGCGAAACGCTCTGCCCCTTCCTGTTCGTGTATGACTACTTCGTGCAGCACGGTGTGCCCGACATCGCCAAGGACTGGTACGAGAGCTTGCGCCAGAACGACTTCGAGAACGGCTCGCAGGTCGAAAAGCAGGGCGGCGCAGACAAGTATGAGCTGCTCGCCTCGGCCATGAACAACAACAAGAACGGCAAGTACACGCAGTTCAAGAGCGAATATCCCACGAGCTGCTGGATTACCAAGGAGTACCTCATCGAGGGCAACCACTGGTATCAGAACTCGGCTCCCTTCATGATGAACTGGGTGCGCAAGGTTTCGCGCATCACGGGCTACAACCTCCTGCCCTACTTCGAACGCTGGGGCTTCTTCCGCCAGATTGCCATGCGCATCGGCGACTACGGCAACAAGTGGATGATCATCACCCCCGAAATGTATGAGGAGTTCAAGGCCGACATGCAGGAACTCGTTGACAACGGCGAAATCAAGACGATGCCCGAGGGCATGGTAGAGGACATCTCGAATGTGCCGACACTGCTCCAGCAGCGTCCGCAGTTCCCGAACTAAGGGCTGCGAGTCAAGTTTAAAAGTCTAAAAGTTTAAAAGTCTAAGAGTCTAAAAGTCTAAAGTGCATAAGGTCACTGTCTGGACGGCGGATGTCGCCCTCAGACAGTGACCTTTTTCAGCCCAATGGAGCGGACAGGGAGCGCTGGCTGGCAACCCGCTTAATCCGCAGCGGGCCACAACCTGCGCTCCAGGTCCGCTCCCAACACCTAAAAAATAAATCAGGGGTTAATTTTTGGCCGTACGTAATGTTTTACTACTTTTGTCGCGCATAAACCATTCAGCACTGCACGCCATGGAACAACATTTCCCCGCCTGCTTCGTGGAGCTCCCCTCCTACACCGAACATCGGCGAGCCCCCTTCTATCTCGCGGCCGAAGAATACATTGCCCAGACATTGCCTGTCGGCAACTACCTCTTCTCCTGGCAACTCGGGCCGACCGTGGTCATGGGACGCAACCAGGTGGCACACCAGGAAGTCGACCTGGACTTCTGCCGCAGGGAAGGCATCGACGTGGTGAGGCGCAAAAGCGGAGGCGGCGCCATATTCGCCGACAGCCGCAACATCATGTGGAGCCTGATTACGGGCGAAGGGGCTGTGGAACCTCTGTTTGTGGAATATGCCGAAGAGGTGGCCCGTGCGCTCAACAAGCTGGGAGCTGACGTGGAGCTGTCGGGACGCAACGACATCGTGCTGCGCGACGGCGGAAAAATCTGCGGCAATGCCTTCTACCACCTCCCCAACCGCAACATCGTGCACGGCACCATGCTCTACGACACCAATCCGCGGCTCATGCAGGGTGCACTGCATCCCGACGTGTCGAAACTGCAGGCCAAGGGCGTGAAGAGCGTGCGCAGCCGCGTGGCCTTGCTGAAGGACCACCTGACATTTGGTGTAGACGAACTGCGCGTGAGGCTGCGCCACCTGCTGTGTGACCGGAGCATCGAATTGGATGACCGCGCCGTGAAGGAAATCGAGCAAATCGAGCAGGACTACTACGACCCGACCTACCTGTACGGCCAGAGCGCACTGTCGGACGTGTGTCGCGAAGCACGCATCGAGGGATGCGGCACACTGGCCCTCCACTTTGCCCTGCGCGGCACGCTCATCGAACGCGTCACACTGGCGGGCGACTTCTTCGAACTGGGACTGGCCCAGGAAACATTCAACCAAACCTTTGCAGGAAATACCTTTACCCCCGAATGCCTGCAACAGGCACTGCTCGAACATCATCCTGAACGTACCATCCGAAACCTGACAACGGAGGCGTTGGCCAAGTTGCTCGGGACGGAAGCGTAAGGGATTCGGACGCGCCATTAGTTTATCCACTATATTATAAGGAAGAACCCATCAACCAAAGCATACATCCGACAACCTTAAATATTCATACAATGAAAAGAACCTGTCTGTACGACCGCCATGTGAAACTGGAAGCCAAAATGGTGCCCTTCGGCGGATTTGAAATGCCCATCCAATATACCGACATCACCGACGAGCACCAGGCTGTGAGACAAGCTTGCGGCGTGTTCGACGTGAGCCACATGGGCGAGGTGCTCGTAGAAGGCGCCGAAGCCGAAAAATTCGTGCAACACATCTTTACGAACGACGTGAGTGGCGCACCCGTGGGCAAGATCTTCTACGGCATGATGCTCCACCCGCACGGCGGCACCATCGACGATTTGCTGGTGTACAAAATGGGGGATGAGAAATTCTTCCTCGTCATCAACGCCGCCAACATCGACAAGGACTATGCCTGGATCAGCCAGCAGGCTGCCCAGTTTGACGTGACCGCCGAAAACCAAAGCGACAGCTACGGACAGCTGGCCGTACAGGGACCCAAAGCCGAAAAGGTAATGGAAGAAGTGCTGGCATTGCCCTGCAGCGAACTGGAATTCTACACCTTCAAGCTTATTGAAGCCGAAGGCGAAACGCTCATTGTGAGCCGCACGGGCTACACGGGCGAAGATGGCTTCGAGATATACGGTTCACACGCCTACATCCAGGCTGCCTGGGACCGTCTCATAGAAAGCAAAGAGGCAAAGCCCTGCGGACTGGGCTGCCGCGACACGCTGCGCTTTGAGGTGGGACTGCCCCTCTACGGCGATGAACTGACCGACGACATCTCGCCCATCATGGCCGGTCTGGGCATGTTTGTGAAACTCGACAAGGAGGAATTTGTAGGCAAAGAGGCTGTAGCCCGCCAGAAGGCTGAAGGCGTACAGCAGAAACTCATTGGCATCGAACTTGAAGGACGCGCCATTCCGCGCCACGGCTACGAAGTGGTGGCCGACGACAAGGTTATAGGCAGCGTGACGACCGGATACTGCTCCATCTCTACAGGCAAGAGCGTGTGTATGGCACTGGTCGATGCGGCCTATGCCAAGCTCGACACGCCCGTACAGGTGCGCATTCACCGAAAACTGCAACCCGGAAAGGTAGTGAAGAAGCGCTTCTACCAGAAGCACTACAAGAAGTGAGGACTTTCTTCGGGTGATGAGATATGAGGTTATGAGGTTATAAGATATGAGGTTATGAGGTTATGAGATATGAGGTTATAAGGTTATGAGGTTACTGTCATGGGTAGCATACACTCCCGGATGGCATGTCTGCTGGTCTTTACTTCATGTCAACCAATCCCAAACTTCATTCACCCAACCTGAGAATTCCTCTCATCTACCCTATCCTTCCCCTAACTCCTCATCCCCTACTCCCTATCCCCCCAAAAACCAGACAACAACAAATCTAACCTATCATCAAAATCAATCAACAAAATGGCTAATGTAATCGATGGACTCTACTACAGCGAGAGCCATGAATATGTGAAAGTGGACGGCGAATTCGGCTATGTAGGTATCACCGACTTCGCACAGGAACAACTGGGCAACGTGGTCTATGTCGACATGCCCGAAGAAGGCGACGAAGTCGAAGCCGGCAGCGAATTTGGTGCCGTGGAAAGCGTCAAGGCTGCCAGCGACCTGATCAGCCCCGTGAGCGGCGAAGTGGTGGAAATCAACTCCGCACTCGAAGACGAGCCCGAACTCGTCAACAAGGATGCCTTCGCCAACTGGATCATCAAGGTCAAGCTGTCGGACGTCTCCGAACTCGACAACCTGATGAGCGCAGCCGACTACCGCGAATTTTCTTCGAAGTAAACCTCTGTAACAATTGGGAACTTCCTGCCAAGGCGGGAGGTTCCCAATGCAACTTGAAACCATGAAATACTTTCCCCATACCCCCGAAGACATCAGCCAAATGCTGGAGGTTATCGGCGTGAAAAGCCTCGACGACCTCTACGCCGAAGTGCCCGAAGAGCTCAAGCTGCACCGCGAACTCAACATTCCCGCCGGAAAGTCGGAAATTGAGGTACGCCGCATCATCGGCGAACTGGCTGCGCAGAACAAGCCGCTGGTGCCCTTTGCCGGAGCTGGTGCCTACGACCACTACACCCCTTCGGTTGTGCCCTACCTGGCCAGTCGCAGCGAGTTCTCAACCTCATACACTCCCTACCAGGCCGAAATATCGCAGGGCACACTGCAATATATCTTCGAATACCAGACCATGATGGCCGACCTCACCGGCATGGACCTCTCGAACGCCTCCATGTACGACGGTTCGACGGCTACCGCCGAAGCCATGATGATGTGTGTGGCTGCCGCCAAGAAGCGCAACCGCGTGCTCATCTCTGCTACCGTCAACCCCGCCGTGCGTGCCGTGGTGAAAACCTATGCCAAGTTCCATGGCGTGGACCTGGTGGAGGTTCCCGCCGCAGGTGGAACGACCGACCGTGCCGAAGTGAGCCGCCTGCTGGCCGAAGAGAACGTGGCCGGCGTGATTGTGGCACAACCCAACTACTATGGCATCGTGGAGGACTTTAGCGGTCTGGCCGACGAATGCCACGCCCACAAGGCCCTGCTGGCCATCAACTCGGTGGCTTCGTGTCTGGCCGTGCTGCGTACTCCGGGCGAATGGGGAGCCGACATTGCCTGCGGCGATGCACAGAGCCTGGGCTTGCCTCTGTCGTGCGGAGGACCCTACATCGGCTATCTCTGCGTGAAGAACGCACTGGTGCGCAAAATGCCCGGACGACTGGTGGGACAAACCGTCGATGCCGACGGAAAGCGCGCCTTCGTGCTTACCATGCAGGCACGCGAACAGCATATACGCCGCGAAAAGGCTACTTCGAACATCTGCACCGCACAGGGCATCATGTGTCTCTATGTGGCCATCTACCTCTCGCTCATGGGGCCACAGGGACTGCGCGAGGTCAACGAACACTCCTATGCCGCCGCCCACCTGCTCCACAAGCTGCTGCTCGAAAGCGGCCTGTTTGAAGAGGCTTTTGCCGGCGCACCCTTCTTCAATGAGTTCACTCTGCGCTACAAGGGAACTGAGGGGGTCGATGCGCTGCGCGAACGGCTGGCGCAAGCCGGATTCCTGGCCGGTGTGAAGGCCGAAGGACTCGATGACTGCCTCATCCTGGCAGCTACCGAACAGCGCACCGAACAAGAGATTGTTGAATTTGCCAAAATTGCCTGCTCATGAACCGTACGGTATATTCCCCCCTTATTTTCGAACTTTCGAAAGCCGGACGCAAAGGCTACTCTCTGCCGCAGAATCCCTGTCCGACCTACCAGACTGCGCAGCTTCCTGCCGAACTGCTGCGCCAGAACGCTCCCACCCGTCTGCCCGAAGCCGACGAACTGACCGTGGTGCGCCACTACACCAATATGTCGGGCAACAACTTCGGCGTGGACACGGGCTTCTACCCGCTGGGGAGCTGTACGATGAAATACAACCCCAAAATCAACGAAGAGATGGCCGCCCTGCCGGGATTCGCCGCCATTCACCCCGCACAGGATGCACCCTACATGCAGGGAGCACTGAAACTCTACGACGAGGTGCAGCACATACTGGCTGAAGTGGCCGGACTGAGCCGCTTCACGCTGAACCCCTTTGCCGGAGCTCACGGCGAACTGACAGGGCTGATGGTGATTCGCACTTATCACGAAAAGCGGGGCGACCTGAAGCGCACCAAAATCATTGTGCCCGACTCGGCCCATGGCACGAACCCGGCCTCGGCAGCGGTGTGCGGCCTGCAGATTGTGCAGGTAAAGAGCACGGCCGATGGTACGGTCGATGTAGAAGACCTCAAGCCCCTGCTGGGCCCCGACATTGCCGGCATGATGATGACCAACCCCAACACGCTGGGCATATTCGAAAGACAGATTCCCGAAATCGCAAAGCTCGTGCACGAGTGCGGCGGTCTGATGTACTATGACGGAGCCAACCTCAACCCCATGCTCGGTGTATGCCGCCCGGGCGACATGGGATTTGACGTGATGCACATCAACCTACACAAGACCTTCAGCACGCCCCACGGCGGAGGCGGCCCGGGCAGCGGACCTGTCGGGGTACGCGCCGGTCTCGAAGACTATCTGCCCAACCCGCAGGTTCACTTCAATGCCGAAACCAAGCGCTACGAACTGCTGTCCAACGACAACGCGCTGGGCTGCATCTCTGCCTTCTTGGGAAACTTCGGCATCATCGTGCGCGCCTATGCCTATCTGCTCACACTCGGCAAGGAAGGCATACCCATGGCCGGCAAGCTGAGCGTGCTGAACGCCAACTATATCAAGGAGTGTCTGAAGGACTACTACTACCTGCCCATCGACGGACTGTGCAAACATGAATTTGTCTTCGACGGCCTGCTGCCCAAATACGGCGGCGAACACTCCGATGCCTCTCACATCACCACGCTGGAGGTGGCCAAGCGACTGCTGGACTATGGATTCCACGCCCCGACCATCTACTTCCCGCTGCTGTTCCACGAAAGCATGATGATCGAGCCTACCGAAACGGAAAGCAAAGAAACGCTCGATGCCTTTATCGATGTGATGAAGCAGATTGCCAAGGAGGCCCTGCACCAACCCGAAATGCTGCGCCAGGCTCCCCACTCCACCCCCGTACGCCGGCTCGACGACGTGAAGGCTGTGAAGGATGCCAAGTTCTCGTTCTGAAACGCAGCCTGTGATTGACGAAGAACGATGAATAGCTGCCACGGGGTGATGTGCCTCTGCCACTTATTCATCGTTCTTTATTATTCCATCAAGTAAAGAAGGATTTCGGAATGATTTTCAGCTACAAACAATAGTTCATCAAAAGTATTTATACAACTGAGACGCCTGCTGGACTGACATTCCCACTTTCTTCTCACTCTACCAAACAACTCGCTATCATGAAAACGCTACTTATTATAGGAGCAGGTCCGGGCGGATACGAATGTGCCGTTCAGGCCGCCGCTGCCGGACTCGATGTGCATGTGGTGGACAGTGCCGACCATCTGGGCGGAACCTGCCTGGGCGAAGGCTGCATTCCCACCAAATGCCTGTGTCATACGGCCGAAGTGATTGAACACGTACGCGCTGCCGAAGCCTACGGCATCACTACCGACCTTACAGGCTTCAACATGTCACAGGCCATACAACGCAAGGACCAGATCGTGGCCCAGCTGCGACAAGGCATACAGACACTGATGCAGACACCGGGCATCACCTTCCACAACGGGAAGGCCCGCTTTGTAAACGGCGATGCACACACCGTGGCCGTAGGCGAAGAGACACTGAAGGCTGACTATGTAATTGTGGCCACGGGCTCCGTGCCGAAGTTCCTTCCCATTCCCGGAGCACACACACCCGGCGTGCTCACCTCGACCGAGATGCTCCAACTCACCGAAGTTCCCCAGAGGCTGTGCGTGATAGGCGGAGGCGTTATCGGACTGGAGTTTGCCAGCATATTCAACACACTGGGCTCGCAGGTCACTGTCATTGAATACTGCAAGGAGATTCTGCCCAATTTCGACAAGGACATCGCCAAGCGGCTACGCACCGCCCTGAAGAAACGCGGCATCGAATTCATCACCGGTGCACCCGTCACAGCCATACATGCCGACGAGGCGCAGGAAGGCCTGCTGCATGTAAGCTACGAGCACCGCAGCGCAGTCCACGATGCCCTGGCCGATGTGGTTCTGATGGCTGTGGGCCGGGCCGCCAATGTGGACAGCCTGAACCTGGCCGAGGCCGGCATTGACTTCACACCGCGCGGCATCACTGTCAACGAACACTTCGAAACGAGCGTGCCCGGCGTGTATGCGGTGGGCGACGTGAACGGTCGCCTGCAGCTCGCACATGCCGCCACCTACCAGAGCTACCACGTGCTCGACCATATTCTGGAACGTCCCAACCACACCGACCTCTCGCTCGTGCCTGCCGCCGTCTTCACACAGCCCGAAGCAGCCATGGTGGGCCTTACGGAAGAACAGGCCAAGGCAACCTGCGAAGCTACCCAAGTGCGCAAAGCCTTTTATCGCGCCAACGGACGGGCACTCACCATGGATGCCGGAGCCGACGGCTATGTCAAACTGCTCACCACGCCCGACGGCAGCGTGTTGGGTGCCCACATCATCGGGGCTCACGCATCGGAACTCATCCACGAGCTGACCCTGCTCATGAGTCTGGGTGGCACCATCGACCAATTGTGCCACACCGTGCATGCACACCCCAGCCTCTCCGAAGTACTGCTGGCACTCAGGTAAAGTGTGAGGTTATGAGGTTATAGTAATGAGGTTATAAGTTATGAGGTTATAAGGTTATAAAGATACTGCTGGAGCGCACGGGGATTCCGCCACTCTAATAGTAATCTTATAACCTCATAACCTCACTTCTCATAACCTCATAATCTCATAACCTCATAATCTCATAAGGCCGTGAGCGGAGAGGCCGGCATTACAACACCGAATGCTTTTCCAGCTCCAGAGCCATCTGCTGTTGCAGCTCCTTGGCCTTCTCGGCAGCCACGGCGGCGAAGTTTTCGCTCTGGTCGGCATAGATGATGCCGCGCGACGAATTGACAAGCAGACCGCAGACACTGGTCATGCCATAGCGGCACACCTCTTCGAGCGAACCGCCCTGGGCACCCACGCCCGGCACCAAGAGGAAGTGGGTGGGAACAATGCGACGGATGTCCTCAAACAGCCGGCCCTGCGTGGCGCCCACCACGTACATCATCCGCTCGTCGTCGGCCCACTGCTGCGAACGGCGCAGCACCTTTTCAAACAGGCGTTCTCCGTTGGCATCCTGAGTCAGCTGGAAATCGTGAGAGCCCTTGTTGCTGGTCAATGCCAGCAGTATCACCCATTTGTCTTCGTACTGCAAGAACGGCGTGACACTGTCCTCGCCCATATACGGAGCCACGGTGAGCGAGTCAATATCCATCTCTTCGAAGAACGAACGGGCATACATGGCCGAAGTGTTGCCTATGTCGCCGCGCTTGGCATCGGCAATGATGAACTGGTCGGGATAGTTCTCCTTGATATAGCGCACCGTCTTTTCGAACGCCTGCCAGCCCTTCAGTCCGAAACATTCATAAAATGCCAGATTCGGCTTGTAGGCCACGCAGTAGGGGGCTGTAGCATCAATGATGGCCTTGTTGAAAGCCCAAATCGGGTCTTCCTCCTTCAGCAAATGTTGGGGAATCTTCTTCAAGTCTGTATCCAGGCCGACACACAGGAATGAGCGCTTAGCCCGGATGTTGTTGATGAGTTGTTGCTTGTTCATAACCGTATTGTTGATGATGAATGGATGCTGTTTGGGTGAGAGTTCAGTGAGGCCAACGGCCTATTCGGAACGCTGGAACAAGATGGCCCAACAAGAAGGGCTGACAGATACAGGCCCACCGTCCGGCGTCAAACCATCACAGCCGCACCTATCTGCTCCCGATCCGCATTCTTCTTGCAAATGTATACAAAATCCTCCATCTTATACACCCGTACCACCAAGTTTCTGTTGCGACCCCCTAAGTTTCCAGAATGTTTGGAGAAGACAGCACGCGCACGCTGCCCCCAGACAACCCGACGCATTGCCTCTGGCTGGCATAGGATCAGCCTGTCAAAGCCTCTGAAGCACGGCAGATACTTGCCGAATTATCAAGCATAATGCTAAAAAGTCTTCAACTTGCTGACTTATTGAGCAGAAATACACACATTTGCTTGGCCTTACAAACAAGAACAGGCACTTTTGCCACAGGTCCATTTTACATCATCTGAACCGACCTATAGCCCAACAGCATGTTTCACCCCCAACAGATAGTGCTGCCCGATGCCAGACCAACAACCCGATGACAAGCGCAACCCCATCTGAACCAAACAATTACTGCAATGAAACGAACACTACTCTCCTTGCTGCTCCTTATAGCCAGCACAGTGCAAATGATGGCCATGAGCTACGAAGAAGCCAGACAACGAGCCTGGTTCCTGACCGACAAAATGGCGTATGAACTGAACCTCACACCCGAACAATACGACCGCGTCTATGAAATCAACTTAGACTACCTGATGAGCATCCGAACGGCCAGCGACTGCACCGGCTACTACTGGAGCTACCGCGACAGCGACCTGCGCTTCATCCTGTTTGACTGGCAGTACAACCTGTACCGCACACTCGACTATTTCTTCCGCCCCATACGCTGGATTCGTTCGGGCTGGTACTACCCTGTCTGCGACCATTACCGTTATGGCTACTACTACTTTGACCGCCCCACTATTTATGTGAGCTATCACGGCCATGGCTGGCGGCGACGCAGCCACAATGACCCCAGTCCTTACCGCAACGTGCACTTCAGCCGTGGCCAGGGTATGCGCGACCATTACCACAGCTCGCGGCCGGCCCACGACAACCGGCCTTCCTACCGGCCCGACCATGACCGCCACCCTGGTGAACACGCCAACCGGCCTGACAGGAACGACAGACCCAGCCAGCGTCCTGATGCCAATCGGCCCGGCAACGGCAATCACGAAGGCAACCACCATGGAGGTAGTCAGCGCCCCGACAACAATGGCAGCTACAATTCAGGCAACCGTCCCGGACAGGACAGAACTGACCGGGGAAACAACAGCCGTCCGTCGACACGGCCCTCCCAAGGAAACAGCGGCCAATCTGGTTCGCGGCCCTCGAACAATGGAAGCGGTAGTTCGCGAAAAAACACTCGTCCCTCACGCAACATGAGCAGTGGCAGCAGTTTCGGCTCACGCCCCTCAAGCGGCACCCAGCGCAGCTCATCACGCACCGACAAACAGGGCACAACCAACCGATCCACGCGTACGTTCGGACGATAAGCCGTGGATTGTTGAAGAGTTGAAGAGTTGAGAAGTTGAAGAGTTGAAGAGCTCATAAGAATGCTCACTGGCGCATGAAACAGCGTTTTAAGAGTGACCTTATGAACTTCTTCAACTCTTCAACTTTAAACTTCGTACCAAACTTCTCATGAATCTTTCAACTAAATACGTAACAAGAATGTAAAATATCGAAGATTATATATAATTTTGCAGCACCAAAGCATTCGAGCGATATGAAACTAATCCTAATGACAACCCCTTATTTCTTTGTCGAAGAGCATCAGATTCTGCACGCTCTCTTTGACGAAGGGCTCGAAATACTACATCTGCGCAAGCCTGAGACGGAACCCGTATACTCCGAAAGGCTGCTCACCCTGCTGCCGGAAACCTACCGCAAACGCATTGTGGTTCACGACCACTTCTATCTGAAGAACGAATACAACCTAAAAGGCATTCACCTGAACCACCGTAATCCCGAACTGCCCCCTAAATATAAAGGACACATTTCCTGCTCCTGCCACACGCCCGATGAAGTCAAGGCGCATAAAAAGGCCTGCAACTATGTGTTCCTGTCGCCTATCTACAACAGCATCTCCAAGACGGACTATCCCACCCGATTCAGCCAAAACGCCCTGCGCGACCTGGCCGTCCAAAAGGTGATTGACAAGAAGGTGATGGCTCTGGGCGGCATCGGACTCGACAACATCGAACGCATCAAAGACCTCGGATTCGGAGGGGCCGTCATTCTGGGTGACATCTGGAACCGCTTCAGCATCCACTCTACCGATGACTTCAAGGACCTCATCCAGCACTTCCGCCGACTGCGCAGAGCAGCCGAATGAAGACCTCAGTAAAATCATGTTATAACTCCCCATACACAGCCAAACAAATGAACAACAACAACTTCATGGTTTTTTCGGGTACCGCATCGCGTTACCTGGCCGAAAAGATTTGTCAGGAACTCGGATGTCCTCTGGGCAACCTCACAGTAACCCGCTTTGCCGACGGCGAATTTGAAGTATGCTATGAAGAGAGCATCCGTGGCCGCGATGTGTTCTTGGTGCAGAGCACATTCCCCAACTCGGACAACCTGATGGAGCTGCTCCTGATGATTGATGCCGCCAAGCGTGCATCGGCTCGCAGCATTTGTGCTGTAGTGCCTTACTTCGGATGGGCCCGTCAGGACCGCAAGAGCAAGCCGCGTGTGAGCATTGGCGCCAAGCTTGTGGCCGACCTGCTCAGTGTAGCAGGCATTGACCGCTTGATGACCATGGACCTTCACGCCGACCAGGAACAGGGATTCTTCAACGTGCCTGTCGACCACCTGTATGCCTCGACCGTGATGCTGCCCTACATCAAGAGCCTGAACCTGCCTAACCTGTGCATTGCCACTCCCGACGTAGGCGGCTCGAAGCGCGCAGCTTCCTATGCCAAGTATCTCGATTGCCCCATGGTTCTCTGCAACAAGAGCCGCAAGAAGGCCAACGAAGTGGCCAGCATGGAGATCATCGGTGACGTGAAGGGCATGGACGTGGTACTCGTCGACGACATTGTCGACACTGCCGGCACCATCACCAAGGCTGCTGACCTCGTCATGGCAGGCGGCGCCAACAGCGTACGTGCCATTGCCAGCCACTGCATCATGTCGGGTCCGGCCGACCAGCGTGTGTCCGACTCTGCGCTGAAGGAAATGGTATTTACCGACAGCATCCCCTATCGTGGCAGCTGCGCCAAGGTGAAGGAGCTGAGCGTGAGCGGCATGTTGGCCGAGACTATCCGCCGTGTCATGGAGAACGAGAGCATTTCTTCACAATATCTCATCTAAGAACCGCACCGGCTGACAGCGAGCTGATTTCACCAGTTCTCATGCGACAGTTCAGTTAAAGTGGAAGGGTTTGGAGCTTCGCGCTTCAAACCCTTCCACTTTTTTAGGTCTCCGTCATTGGCCGCCCATCTACTCCCCACTTGGATTACGCCACACCCGACACTAGCCACAAGGCAAGGTTTACGGTTCAAACATCCGCCCCACAAGGGTAAAAGCCGGTTGGGCTTTTTCCCTTGTGGGGCGGACAATCAGGGGGTACTTGAAAGTTCTGTCAATGCAGTGCGGGCTCCGTCAAAACCTGTATGCCCGTTCAATGGGCATACGGTTCTATGACAAAGCTGAAGCTGTGGTCGGCATAGGGAATGAGGTAGGCGGCATCGGGCCATGCTCCCCAGGAGTCGATACAGCCGAGTCCCATCTGACGCTGGGCGATATGAACGACAGTGAAGGGGCGAGGCTGGAGGTCACCGCTGTGCATCTGTTGCGACTCCTTGACGTCACCACCGTCTAAGTCGGCCGTAAGATAGGACAAGGAGGCCATTTCGAGCGGCTCGGGGGCGTAGAACTTCAGTCCGTTGCCCGTTGCACCATCATATACGCTCCACCAGCGCACGTCGGTGTGGTTGCCCGACTCCTGCGGACGCACATAAGGCCAGTACTGGCTCTTTACGTCTGACTCGTAGTGGCCCAGGAAGGCCGAGGCGTGACGGTCAATGTAGTTCTCGACCGGTCCGCGTCCGTAGTAAGCTATCTGGCCATACTGTTCGGGCATCACGAGCGTCATGCCGAAACGCGGCAACACGGGCTTCTGGGCGGCATCGGGATTGACCGTGAGCTGCTGTCCGACAATGAGCTTGCCCGTAGGAGTGAGCGTATAGGTGAGCGTGAGTCGGGCATCAGCCTGCGGCAGGTCGTAGACGGCCTCCACCTTGCGCGACGCACCGAGGGGCTGCTCTTCGAAGCTTCGCAGACGCATGTCGGGCTGCTTCCACACCTTGAGCTTCTGCTGCAGGCCGGCACCATAGTCGTTGTCGGTCGGTGCGCGCCAGAAGTCGGGTCGCAGCGAGTAACCCTTTTCGAAAAGGCTCTGCCCTTCGACATCGAGGTAGTCAATGAAGCCGGTCTGCTTGTTGAAGGTGACGGCAGTGCCTGCGGCTTGCAGGGTGAGACAGGCCAGCTGTTCTTCCTTGCTGACTGCGGGCATGGCCGGAGCAGGCTGTTTGGGCATGGCAACCGGCTTGACCACGGGAGGTAGCTGGGTGACGAGCTGTCCCATCTGGGGCCAGCTGTAGCCGCTGATTACAAATTCCTGACGGGCCACGCAGGTGCCTGCCTCCAACAGAGGCTCGGCCTGCTTGAGCACGTAGTAGAGCTGCAGCACCTGTTCGCCGCGCCCCTTGCACACATAGCCGGGGAGCTTGATTCGGGTGCGCTGCTGGGGCTTTACGGCCAAGTTGGCACACTGGCCTGAGGCTACCGGCTCGCCGTCGTTCAGCAACCTCCACTTCAGCTCCACGTTGGAGAGGTCGGTGAAGAAGTGCTCGTTGAACACCTCAATCTCGCCCTGCTGGGCATCCTTCAGCTCGGTCCAGATGTTCTGGTGCCAATAGGCCACCTCGTCGGCGTGCGGATTGGGCTTGCGGTCGGGGCTGACCAGCCCGTTGCAGTTGAAGTTGTGGTCGGATGCAGGATAACGGCCGAAGTCGCCGCCGTAGGCATAGATTTCGCGGCCCTCGCGGTTGTGGCTGCGGATGGCTTGGTCTACAAAGTCCCAGATGAATCCGCCCTGATACTGCGGGTACTTGCGGATGAGCTGCCAGTATTCGGCAAAACCGCCTTCGGAGTTTCCCATGGCGTGGGCATATTCACACTGGATGAGCGGCCTGCGCTGGTTGTTGTCCTTCACGTAGTTCTCACAGTAGTTGTAGGGGTAGTACATGGGGCAGTAGATGTCGGTGGCACGCTCGAGTCCGGCACGCTCATACTGCACGGGGCGCGAAGGGTCGAACGCCTTGACTTCGTCGTATGCCTTCTCGAAGTTCACGCCATAGCCGGCCTCGTTGCCCAAGCTCCACACGACGATGCTGGGATGGTTCTTGAGCAGACGGGTGTTGTTGCGGTTGCGCTCGAGGTGGGTCTGTTCGTATCGGGGCACACGTGCCAGCGTCTTTTCACCATAGCCCATGCCGTGCGACTCCAGATTGGCTTCGGCCACCACGTAGAGACCGTAGCGGTCACACAGGTCATACCAACGCGGATCATCGGGATAATGACAGGTGCGCACGGCGTTGATGTTGAGCTGCTTCATGACTTGTATGTCCTGGACCATGCGCTCCACGCTGACCACGTAGCCGCCGTCGGGGTCCAGCTCATGGCGGTTGGCACCCTTGATGAGCACGGGCTGTCCGTTCACGAGGAACTGTCCGCCCTTGATTTCCACCTTGCGGAAGCCCACGTTCTGTTGCAGGCTTTCGATTACGCGCGAACCGTCGGTCAGGTCAACGCGCAACTGGTAGAGGTGGGGCGTCTCGGCTGTCCACTTGAGCGGATTGTCAATCTGCCACTGCGTAGCGACGGTCTTGTCGGCGCGCAGCTTCAGGGTTTCGGTCTTGACCACACGGCCTTGTCCGTCGAGCAGTGACAACACGGCCTGCTTGCCGGCTGCCGCCTCGGGCGTGAGGCGTATGTCGAGCGTGGCGTTGCGGTAGTCGGCGGTGAGGTCGGGCGTGATGTGCAGGTCGGCAATGTGGCTCTTGGGACGGGCGTAGAGATACACCTCGCGGGCAATGCCTGTGAAACGCCAGAAGTCCTGGTCTTCGAAATAGGAGCCGTCGCACCAGCGCATCACCTGCATGGCGATGAGGTTGGAGCGCCCGGGGGTGATGTAAGGGGTGAGGTCAAACTCGGCTGCCACTTTGGAGTCTTCGCTGTAGCCCACAAAGCGGCCGTTCACCCACACGCTGAGGTTGGATGTGGCCGAACCCACGTGCAGGTAGATTTTGTCTCCCTTCCAGTCGGCAGGTATTTCAATGGTACGGCGGTAGGAGCCGGTGTAGTTGTTCTTCTCCTCGACTATCGGCGGGTTGGGCGTGAACTGGGTAGCCCAGGCGTAGCCGATGTTCTTATAGATGGCATCGCCGTGACCGTTCAGCTCGAAGAGTCCGGGCACGGGGAAGAGTTCCCAGTCCGAATCGTCGAAGTCGGTCTTGAAGAAGGATTCGGGAGCATCGTTGTGGTTGTTGGCGAAGTGGAATTTCCACTTGCCTTCGAGCGAGAGGTAACGCTTCGAGGCGGCCTTGTTGCCTTGGGCGGCAAGGGCAGGCGTTTCGAAGGCGAAGAAATCGGAACGTACTGGCATGGTGCCTACACGGTTCTTCGCAGGGTCGAGCCAATAAGGTGTCGTCTCCTTCTTGGCTTTCTGGGCGCTGCACACCATCATGGCGGCAACAGCAAGGATGAAGAGCAATTTACGTTTCATGGTACAAACTACAGACTGGGTTCTTAGCTTTTATTTTACACTGCAAATGTAGCGTTTTTTTCTTATCCTGCCTTTATTGGGCTTGAATATGGGGGAATTTTCTAAACGCCCGCAATTATGATTCGCAAAGGGAGGCCAACAAATCATTTAGGGACATTCACGGTACATTCACGGCAATTCGCGTTCAAAAAGAAGAACATAAGCAACCTCCAAGGGAGACAAACAAATCATTTAGGGACATTCACGGCAATTCGCGTTCAAAAGAAGAGCATAAGCAACCGCAAAGGGAGGCCAACAAATCATTTAGGGACATTCACGGTACATTCACGGCAATTCGCGTTCAAAAAGAAGAACATAAGCAACCTCCAAGGGAGACAAAGAACTATTTACATCATTTCGCGCCACATTCATTGCAGTTCGCGTTCAAAATTCTCACATTTTTGTGTAGATTTGCACGAAAATGAAAGCAGCACGCCCTACATACCTCCACTTTTCGCGCCATGCCCTGCCCATCCTGCAGGGCTTGCTTTGTGTGTGCCTGCTGCTGCAACTCTCGGCCTGTAGCTGCAAGAAGTTCCTGCATGCTGACGAGGCTGTGCTCGCCGAGGTAAAGCTGACCACAGCCGAACGGAACTTCAAAGCCGCCTCCTACCGCCCCTATGTAAGGCAAGAGCCCAATGCCAAGTGGTTCACCCTGGCCAAGGTGCCGTTGGGCATCTACTGCCTGTCGAAAGCTGACAGCGTGAAGGGCAACCGGGGATTCTCGAAGGTGCTGCGCAAGATTGGCGAAGCCCCCGTAGTCTACGACTCGCTGCAAACAGCTGCCACGGCCGATGCCATTGCCAACGCCATGCAGAGCGCGGGCTACCTGCATGCCTACGTACAGGTGAATACGGCCCAGAAGAAGCACAAGAAGAAGGTAGAGTATGTACTCCATCCTGGAGCGCGCCACTTCATCAGCACGCTCTCGCAGACCTTCGACAGTGACTCCATGCGCAGCGAATACGACAAGGACGCACAGGCTTCACTGCTGCGCAAAGGTATGCCGCTTGACCTCAACAAGCTGTCCGACGAACGGTCGAGGGTCATCCGCGCCCTGCGCACCCGAGGCTACTACTACCTGAACAACGACTTCATCAGCTACGACATTGACACCGTGCGCGGCTCACTGGGTGCTGCAGTGACCATGCGCTTCAACATGCCGCAGGGCACCGACTCGCTGCGTGCCTACCGCCAGCAGCGCTTCAGCGAAGTGAGAATCGTTGAAGAACCGCTTCCCGGCGAATCGCTCCTACCCGACACGGCCGACTACCGGGGGCTACGCGTAGTGACAGGGCCACACACACACCTCAACAAAAGGGTCTATGCAGCCCACATCGGCCTGCGCAAGGACAGCCTGTATAACGAACGGGGCGTACAGCACACATACAGCAACCTGAATGCCCTGCCCGCCATCAGCTACACCACACTGCGCATACGCCCCGACAACGACAGCCCCGACCTGCTCTGCTGCGACATCACGCCGGTCCGCAACAAGCCACACACCATCGGCATGGAGGTGGAAGGCACCAACACCTCGGGCGACCTCGGTGCTGCCCTGGCCTTGAGCTACAGCAACCGCAACCTCTTTCACGGCTCCGAACAACTCACGCTGAAACTCAGGGGAGCCTATGAGGCCATCACGGAACTGGAGGGCTACAGCAACCAGAATTACACGGAATGGAGTGCCGAGGCCAACCTGCGCTTCCCCACCCTGCTGCTTCCCTTTGTCAGCATCAACGACAAGCGGTCTCTCAAAGCCTCGTCTGAAGCACAGGCCATGTACGACATGCAGGACCGCCCTGAGTTCCACCGCCGCGTACTCACCGGAGCCTGGTCGTATCGTTGGACGCACGCTGCCCATCCGCAAACCCTTCACCGTGCCGACCTGATATCGGTGAACTACGTCTACATGCCCTGGATTTCCGACACCTTCCGCAAGGAATATCTCGAAGGCGATGACCCCTACTACTCGGTGTTGCGCTACAGCTACGAGAACCTGTTCATCATGAAATCGGGTTACAGCTTTGTCTACAACTCGCTACGCGATGCCGCCAACCAACCCATGGGGCTCTACCAGACCAACGGCTACCAGATCAAACTGGGCTTCGAGATTGCCGGCAACCTGCTCTATGCCTTGTCGAAACTGACGCACAGCCGGCAGAATCCCGACAATCACAGCTATGAACTATTCGGCATTGCCTATTCGCAATATGCCAAGGTTGACTTCGACTTTGCCAAGAGCATCGTACTGGGCGACAACAATTCGCTGGCCTTCCACGTGGCCCTGGGCTATGGCCACCCCTATGGCAACTCTAACATACTGCCCTATGAGAAGCGTTACTTTGCCGGAGGCGCCAACAGCGTGCGCGGTTGGAGCGTGCGCGAACTGGGCCCCGGCTCCTATAAGGGGAAGGACGGGAAAATCGACTTCATCAACCAGACGGGCAACCTGAAGCTCGACCTGAGCATGGAGTGGCGCACCTACCTGTTCTGGAAACTCCACGGAGCCTTCTTTGTCGATGCCGGCAACATCTGGAACACCCGCAAATACGCCGACCTGGAAGGCGCGCAGTTCCGCTGGAACTCATTCTTCAAGGAACTGGCCGTAGCCTACGGCCTCGGCATACGCCTTAACTTCGACTATTTCATCCTGCGGCTCGACGGTGGCATGAAGGCCATCAACCCTGCTGCCACCGGCAAGCTGCACTACCCCATCATCCAGCCTAACATGAAACGTGACTTCGCGTTGCACTTTGCCGTCGGGCTTCCTTTCTGAACCTTTCATCATATCATGATTCAATTCATATCTATCAGTTCCGGAAGCAGCGGAAACTGCTACTACCTCTTGGCCGACGGCTATGGACTGCTCATCGACCTGGGCATTGGTATACGCATTTTCAAGCGACACTTCTCAAACTACGGACTCCCTCTGGCGCAAATCAAGGCCATCCTGGTGACGCACGACCACACCGACCATGTGAAGGCGGTAGGCCATCTGTCACGTGACTTCAACCTGCCTGTCTACACTTCGGCCCGCGTACATGACTCCATCACCCACAACCACTATGTGTCGAAGAAGGTGCCCCTGGCACAGCAGCACACCATTGAGCGCGGCGATGCGCCCCTTCAGCTCGGTCCGTTCGAAATCACCTCTTTCGCCGTGCCACACGACAGTGCCGACAACAACGGCTACATCATCAAGGCGGGAAATGTCTGTCTGGTGATTATGACCGACGTGGGACACTTCACCGACGAAATGCAACACATCGTGGCGCAGGCCACTCACCTGGTCATCGAATCGAACTACGACGCACAGATGCTGACCAACGGTCCCTACCCCATACGGCTGCAGAAGCGCATCAGCAGTCCTAACGGACACATCAGCAATGCCGAAACAGGAGCCTTCCTGGCCGAGCATCTCAATCCTGAGCGCATCAGGCGCATATGGCTGTGCCATCTGAGTGCCGAAAACAACCGCCCGCAGCTCGCACTCGACACCGTGTGTCAGGCCCTGAGCAACAAGGGCTACTGTCTGGAGGGCGACAATGCCCTGCGTGTCGAAGTCCTGCCACGCCACACGCCAACCCTGCCAGTGGAGCTGGAATGACTCCGCCTGCCGGGCCTTCAACCTGCGCCTTGAACGGCTTGTCAACCGCAGGCGAACACCCGCAAGCCCCGAATAATATATATAATGGACGTGCGCGCCTGCGCGCGCATACATACATACCGAAGAGCCTAAAGGTCCAAGCTGATGCCCGAACCTTTAGGCTCTTCGTTGCATGAGGGTGATGCCGGTGCCTTAATCCAGGCTGTTGGCTTCGCCCGAAGGGAATATGACCTGTGGCTTGAACGTACGGGCCTCCTCGGGCGACATCTGGGCATATGCCATGATGATGACCTCGTCGCCCACCTGGAACAGACGGGCAGCCGCACCATTCAGGCAGATACAGCCCGAATGGGCAGGACCTGTAATCACATAGGTCTCGATGCGCGCACCATTGTTGTTGTTCACCACGTGTACGTGCTCGCCTGCCACCAGACCGCTGGCTTGCATCAACGCCTCGTCGATGGTGATACTGCCCATGTAGTGCAAATTGGCCTCAGTGACCCGGGCACAATGTATTTTTGACTTCAGAATAGAAAGCAACATAGGGAATTTGCGGTATGAACGGGACAAGGGAGCTATCCCTTATACTTGATGTTGTCTATCAGACGGACGGGACGCTGTCCGCAGTATACGGTGATGCAGCCCACGATGTAGTCGCTATCATCCCACGAGGCGACAGGCTGCAGGCTGATTCCGTCCACGATTTCGAAGTACTCCACTTCCAATCCGGCAGTAGCGTTCAGCGCACCCACAACCAGGTCGTGTGTCTCGGCCACAGTATGGCTCTTGGCATATTCCACACTGGTCTTCAGTGCCTGCGAAATGCAGACGGCCGTATGGCGTTCGGACTCGGTGAGCAGCGCATTGCGCGAGCTCAAGGCCAGTCCGCTCTCCTCGCGCACGATCGGACACGGACGCAGCTCCAAGTCGAACCCCTGGTCGCTGACCATGGCACGTATCACGGCAATCTGCTGGAAATCCTTCTCCCCGAAATAGGCACGGGTGGGTTGGACCCACATGAAGAGCTTGCTCACAATCTGGCAGACACCGTTGAAGTGTCCGGGGCGGCGTGCACCTTCCATCACCGTATCGACAGGCGGATAGCTGAACTGCCGGGTGTCGGGTTCGGGATAAGCCTCCTCGACGGTAGGGGCAAACACGAAATCCGCGTGCAGCGACTCCAGCAACCGGCAGTCAGCCTCCAGCGTACGCGGATAGTTTTGAAGGTCGGTGGGGTCATTAAACTGCGTGGGGTTGACAAACACGCTGACCACCGTACAGTCGTTTTCCTCGACCGAACGCTTGACGAGCGAAGCGTGTCCTGCATGAAGCGCGCCCATGGTGGGCACCAAGCCAATGGTTTTTCCTTCGGCGCGCAGCGGCTGCAAAGCGGACTGCAACGCTTTCGTAGTATTGAAAACTATCATTGCTTTGAACGTAATAATAACAGGTGGCAAGGAGCGCCCTTTTCTCCCGCGGCAACTTCTGGCCGGCAAGACACGAAAAGCGGGCTGCCACCGACTATTTGATTTTTGGGCGTGCAAAATAACACATTTATTGCGAGACAAGCACATGCCACGCTTCGAAAAACGCGTTTTTTTGCCGGCAAAGCCTTTCGAAGCCAAACTTTTTACGCCATTATTCTTTTTTTTATTACCTTTGCTGCGCAAAATCAAGAGTAACGGATTTTTCGGCAAGACTACGAGCCGTCCGCTTTTGCCGCAGCCATGCGGCCTTGTGCCGAACAAATCATGAAAACAAACAAGACGATGTCTAAGAAAGTTCTATTCATTACCCAGGAGATGGTACCTTACGTCAGTGAGCGTACTATCAGTATTGATGGCCGCAAACTGCCGCAGGCTCTGCAGGAGCAGGGATGCGAAATACGCACATTCATGCCCCGCTGGGGTACGATCAACGAACGGCGTAACCAGCTGCACGAGGTCATCCGGCTCTCGGGAATGAATATCATCATCGACGACACGGACCATCCGCTCATCATCAAGGTGGCCTCTATCCAGGCTGCACGCATGCAGGTCTACTTCATCGACAACGACGACTATTTCCACAAGCGTCGCATGATGGTCGACGAAAACGGCATTCCCTACCCCGACAACATCGAGCGCGCCATCTTCTATGCACGCGGCGTGCTCGAGACGGTCAAGAAGCTGCGCTGGTGTCCCGATGTGATTTATTGCCAGGGATGGGTTTCGGCCATCGTTCCCTTCTACATCAAGACGGCCTTCTGCGAAGAGCCCGCCTTTGACCACGCCAAGGTGGTCACCGCTCTCTACAACGACATGCCCGACAGCAGCACGGCCGAACGCTTTGCCGAATGCCTGCAGTTCCGGAGTGCCACGCCCGAAGCGGCACAGGCTGCCGGCATCGAGCTGGCCGCTCCCGACAGTCTGATGAGACTGGCCGTCACCTTCAGCGACGGCATCATCGAAGGCGAGTCTGGTGCCATGCCCGAAATGATGGAGCTGGCCAAAGCCAAAGGCATACCGACACTGACCACACCTGCCGCCGAAGCGCAGGCCACGGCCTACAACGCTTTCTTCGACAGCCTGATTGGCTGAGCGCACCTCCGCGCCACCTGTCTGGTGGGCCATACCTCATGAGGGACGGCAACACCTGTCACACAAGAGTTTATAAGGGGACTATGCTTCTGGCCTGCGGCAACAGCCGACAGACAGACACTACCCTTATAAACTCTTGAATTTTAGCCTCACGCGCCTGCCAATACACCGAAAAGCGCACAAACTCCCTTCTATTTCAAAACCATACTGTAACTTTGCGCCGCAATGCCCACACCGGCACAAGGCGTACACACCTCACCGCCATGCCAGGCGGCACCGGTTTTGACTCTTTGACAGCTCCTACAATACAATGAAAAGATTTATCTGGCCCCTACTCGTCGCCATGCTGGCACTGGCCGCCTGCGACGACAGCACGCAAATGATAGGCATGGACATGATGCCCGACGGCGACAACATCACCGCACAAGGCAAGACCTACAACGTGACCACCCGCACGGTACAGGTCGACTCTGTGCTGGCCAACACGGGCGCATGTTATCTGGGCAGTCTCATCGACCCCGAACTGCGCATCCGTACCACCAGCGACTTCCTCGCCCAGTTCCACCTGCCCGAACATTTCAACATGCCCTCGACCGACCGCCTCGTGCTCGACAGTGACGGACAGGTGGCTGCCGACTCGGTCGACATCCGCCTCTACTTCGAAGAATACTACGGCGACTCTCTCGCCTCCATGAAGCTTTCGGTGCAGGAGCTCGACAAGAACAACATCATCGACGAAAGCCGGGCGCACTATTCCAACCTCGACCCCATGGCCTATGTCGACACGGATCGGGGGGTACAAAAGGATTTGACCTATGCCGTCAAGGACCTTACGCGCCCTGACGGAGAGACCTCTGGCACGACCTATTACCGACAGATTACCGTGAAGCTCCCTGTCTCTTATGGCACAGCCCTCATGAGGGCTTACTACGAGCATCCCGAATACTTCACCAACTCCTACCAGTTCATCCACAACGTGTGTCCGGGCTTCTACTTCAAGAGTGCGGGCGGCACCGGTAGCCTCGTCAAGTCCAAGATGATGGCCATGAACGTCTACTTCCGCTATCACACCACGACCGACGCGGGCAACGACACCATTGTCGACGGTATGCAGCGCTTCGGTGCTACCGAAGAGGTGATACAGTGCACCCGCATCGACAACCAGTATCCGGGCAGCCTCTCCTTCGAGGAAATCCAGCAGCAGCCCTGCACCTACGTGAAGAGCCCTGCCTGCATGTTTACCGAAATGACAATCCCCGTGGCCGACATCGTGGCTGGCGAACACTACACCGACAGTATTAATCAGGCCAAGATTACCATCCGCAAGTTCAACGCGGCGAGTGGCACCACGAACTCCTTGCCCACACCGACCTACCTGCTGCTGGTCCACAAGGACGACATGAACTCGTTCTTCGAAAAGAACCAGCTGCCCGACAACTGCCGCTCTTACCTGAGCAGCAAATTCACCTCATCGAACAGTGCCTACCAGTTTGCCAACATTTCCCAGCTCATCACCGACCTGCGCATTGCACGCGACAAGGGTGCCGGTGTGGAGCCGCACGACACCGAAGCTGTGCGCAACACCAAGTATGCCGCCTGGGAGAGTGAACACCCCGATTGGAACAAGGTGATGATCATCCCGGTCGACGTGACAACCACAACCAGCAGCTCCTACTACGGAAGCACCAGCGAAACCATCCAAAGCGTACGCCACAACCTGGGCCTCTCGTCTGCCCGCCTCGAAGGCGGACTGCATGTTCCGCTGCAAATTGAAATTGTCTACAGCCGACTCAACCGGCAATAAAACAGCAACCACCCGGAAACTCCGCCCCCCCAACTCTCCACCCCATGCACTCCCTGATCTTTGCCGCTGGTCTGGGCACACGCCTCAAGCCCCTCACTGACACCATGCCCAAGGCACTGGTGCCCGTACTGGGCAAGCCCCTGCTGCAACACACACTCGACACCCTCATTCAGGCTGGATGCACCGAAGCCGTGGTCAACGTCCACCACTTCGGCCAGCAGATTATCGACTTTGTACAGCAACATGCATGGCCCATCCCTGTGCGCATCTCCGACGAGCGCGAACAGCTGCTCGACACGGGTGGCGGACTGCGCCAGGCTGCCCGGCTCTTCTCGGACCCTGCCGCACCGATACTCATCCACAACGTCGACATCTTCTCCAATGCACGCCTGCAACAAGTCTGCGAGGCTGTCAGACACCACGATGCAGTGCTCTTGGTCAGCGCGCGCGACACCCAGCGCTACCTGCTCTTCGACGACGACATGCGACTGTGCGGCTGGACCAACCTGGCCACGGGCGAAGTGCGCAGCCCCTATCCGCACCTCGACCCCAACCGGATGCAGCGACTGGCCTTTGCCGGCATCCACTGCTTCTCTCCCCGCCTCCTGCCCTACATGGAAGGCTGGCCCGACCGGTTCTCCATCATCGACTTCTATCTCAAGGTCTGTGCCGAGACCGACATCCGCGGCTTCCTGCAGCCTGACCTGCAGCTACTCGATGTGGGCAAAATCGGCACGTTGCAGGCTGCGGCCGACTTCCTGCAGGCAAAAGGCTGAACAGCCCCGTCAAACCGCAGGCCTGCCGGCCATGCGAGGCTGCCTTTCTCTCTGCAATGCAAAATCTGCCACACGTTGGCCGACTAATTGGGCTGCCTGCCACCCCTGATTCGAAGGAAAGTCGTATCTTCGCCCGTCAATGGACGATTCACATGCTGAAACAAACAAATCACACAATACTCACATGGAAATATCTGGAAAAATCATTGCAGCGCTCGAACCCCGCGGCGGCGTTTCGCAGCGCACCGGTAACACTTGGAAATCCCAAGAGTTCGTAATCGAAACCCACGAGCAGTATCCCAAACGCTGTGTCTTCCGCGTGTTCGGCGAAGACCGCCTGCGTGACTTCAACATTCAGGTGGGCGAAGAGCTGACCGTATCGTTCGACATCGATGCCCACGAGTACCAGGGCCGTTGGTTCAACGACATCAGCGCATGGCGCGTACAGCGCGGCCAGGCTGGAGCACCTGCCGAAGCCGCTGCTCCCGTTGCACCCGCAGCAGCCCCTATATCACCCGCTGCACCGGCTCCCGCACCCGAACAGGGAACTGCCGACGACCTGCCTTTCTAAACAGACCTGCCGAAAGCGCAGCCCACATGCGTCGAAAAGAACACGCATAGGGGTGTTCTGAATAATGAGCCGGAACCATGGTCACATACATGCTCCGCCCAAGCTCCTATTATTCGGAACACCCCTATGCTTATTGTACCACCGGGACCACGCGCCCCCAAGCCTCTCTCCCCTCTCCCATGTTCCGAATCTTCAGCATACTCAAGTGGATAGCCATCCTCTTCTTTGCCTCCACCGTCCTGGCTGTGCTGGCCTACCGCTGGATGCCCGTACACATCACGCCACTCATGGTTATCCGCGCAGTCGAAAACCTGGCCAACGGCCGTCCCGCAGCCATCCACCACCAATGGGTGTCTCTCGACGACATGGCCCCCCAACTGCCTCAGGCTGTCATCGCCTCCGAAGACCAGAACTTCATGCGCCACCATGGCTTCGACTTCGGGGCAATCCAGGATGCCATGCGCGAAGCCGAACAGGGAACAAGGGTACGCGGGGCCAGCACCATTTCCCAGCAAACTGCCAAGAACGTCTTTCTCTGGCCTTCGTCCACTTGGGTGCGCAAGGGATTCGAAGCTTACTTCACCGTACTCATCGAACTGCTGTGGACCAAAGAGCGCATCATGGAGGTCTACCTCAACAGCATCGAAATGGGCCCCAGCATCTACGGAGCCGAAGCCGTGGCACAACGCCATTTCGGATGCAGTGCCCGCCAGCTCAGGCGCAAGGACTGCGCCCTCATCGCGGCCACACTCCCCAACCCCTTGAAGTTCAGCTCGAAAGCTCCGTCTAAATACATGCGCAAACGAACCAGGCAAATCGAGAAACAGATGCGCTTCATCTCGGCCGAAACCTGGCAGTGACTTCAGGCTGTATCTGCACTGGGAGAGCAGGCATCCTGCCTGCTGCGTCTATCCCATCCACAAGAAGTCAGAAAGATGCTCCCCACTCCTATAATATATACACACCGTATGGAAAACAGAACGGGCGGAAACGCACGACTCATCCTCATAACACAACGACAATGAAACAGAAAAACACAAGGCATGACGACCGGCGGGGCAAACCGCGCCGGCAAGGCTGGGTGGCCCTGCTGCCCCTGCTGCTGTTAGCCGCACTGATGGGCGGCCTCGGCATACTGTTCGGTGACTTCTCCAAGATACCGATGACACTGGTGTTCGCCCTGACGGGCATCGGTGCCCTGCTGACCCTGCGCGGCTACCCGCTTGACGAGCGTGTGGCGACCTTCTCCCGCGGTGCAGGCAGTGCCGACCTCCTGCTGATGGTATGGATCTTCGTACTGGCCGGCGCCTTCGCCAAGTCGGCCCAGGCTATGGGTGCCGTGGGGGCCACAGTAGAGCTGACCATGTCATTCCTGCCCGGTGGCTTTCTGTTGGCAGGCCTGTTTGTTGCGGCCTGTGTGGTATCACTGTGCGTGGGCACATCCGTAGGCACGATAGTGGCCTTGGTCCCTGTCGCCTCAGAGATGGCCATGCGCACGGGAACGGCCACACCGCTCATGGTAGCCGCTGTCGTGGGCGGCTCGTTTTTTGGCGACAACCTGTCATTCATATCCGACACCACTGTGGCGGCCACCAAGACCCAAGGCTGCTCCATGCGCGACAAGTTCCGCACGAACTTTTCCCTCGTGCTGCCTGCCGCCCTGCTCTGTGTGGCGGGCTATGCCGTGATGGGCAGCGGCACACAGGCTCCCGTTTCCTCAGATAGCAGTCTGGACACACTGGCCATTCAGGTGCTGCCTTATGGGGTGGTGCTTGGCTCGGCCATTGCCGGTCTGAATGTGCTGGCGGTATTGTGTGTCGGCTGCCTGCTGACCGGCGTAGTCGGCATGGCCCTGGGCATCTATGGCCTCGAAGGCTGGCTGACAGCGATGGCCGAGGGTGTGGCTGGCATGGGCGAACTGATTCTCATCTCGATGATGGCAGGTGGACTGCTGGCCGTAGTGCGCCGGGGAGGCGGCGTGACCTATCTGGTCAGGGCCCTGACGCGCCGCGTCCACTCGCGCCGGGGAGCCGAATGCTGCATCTCGGCCTTGGTAGCACTCACCAACTGCTGCACAGCCAACAACACGGTGGCCATCCTTTCGGTGGGTGCCATTGCACGTGACATCAGCGAACGCTACGGGGTAGGCAGCCGTCGAGCTGCCAGCCTGCTCGACATCTTCTCGTGTGTCGTACAGGGACTGATACCCTATGGTGCGCAGCTCCTGATGGCCGCGGGACTGGCCGCCATCAGTTCGGTGAGCATCATCCCCTATCTATACTACCCCATGCTGGTAGCCGTCATGGCCGCCTTCAGCATAGCCCTCCGCCGTCAGTAACACAGGCAACCTGCCTGCTGCGCCTGTTTCATCCACTGATGTCATACCGGATTTCAGACCGAAAAAAGGCCGGCCCGGCAACTTTTCCGGCCTTTTCTTTGCCCCACCCTTCGGTTTCACTACCTTTGCAATCACAGCGAAACAACAATCAAACGGCAACGCGCACCTGGGCCACATACGGCCTCCAGCTGCCTCCAAGCTGCCACCATAAATCTAACAAGCTATGCTGAAACAAATCATCAATGGCCGCGTACTCACCCCGCAGGGCTGGATCGAAGGCGGCTCTGTTGTCATTGAAGGCAACAAAATCAAAGCAGTAAAAGAATGTAACTGCCTGGAAGAAGGGGCAGAAGTCATCGATGCCAAAGGCTGCGTAGTAGTTCCCGGCGGCATTGAAATGCACGTTCACGGCGGTGGAGGCCGCGACTTCATGGAAGGAACCGAAGAGGCCTTCCGCGTGGCAGTCGATGCCCACCTGCAATATGGCACCACCGCCATCTACCCCACCCTCTCCTCCTCGACCATCCCGATGATTGAGAAGGCCGTCGAAACCTGCGACAAGCTGATGCAGGAACCTGACAGCCCCATCCTCGGCCTGCACCTCGAAGGCCCGTACTTCAATCCCAAACAGGCCGGCGCACAGATTCCCGAATGGATCAAGGCTCCCGTCGCTGAGGAGTATGAACCGCTGCTCGAAAAGTCGAAGTGCCTGAAGCGCTGGGACGAAGCTCCCGAACTGCCCGGCTCCATCGACTTCATCAAGTGCTGCTGCAAGCATGGCGTGCTGCCTTCCATCGGCCACACCCGCGCCACCTACGAGGACGTACACGCCGCTAACGAAGCTGGCATGACCCATGCCACGCACTTCTACAACGCCATGCCTGTAGTCTACAAGAACCGCGAGTTCAAGGTTGCCGGAACGGTAGAGAGCATCTTTGCCGAAGAGAACATGACTGTCGAGATGATTGCCGACGGCATACATGTGCCCCCTGTCATGCTGCGCATGATCTACCAGATTAAGGGTGTGGAGAAGACGGCCCTTGTCACCGACTCCCTGGCATGTGCCGCCACACACGGCGATGCCGCCTTTGACCCCCGTGTTATTCTGGAAGACGGTGTGTGCAAGCTGGCTGACCGCTCTGCCCTGGCTGGTTCTATCGCCACCATGGACCGTCTCATCCGCACCTGTGTACAGCAGGCTGGAATCCCCTTGCAGGATGCCTGCCGCATGGCCAGCGAAACGCCTGCCAAGATTATGGGCGTATATGACCGCAAGGGCTCGATCGAAGCTGGCAAGGATGCCGACATCATCATGTTCAACGATGACCTCGAACTGACCTTCGTCATGCAGATGGGACGCATCGTACGTGCTGACTGACACGCTGAAGGCCCATCACCCTGATAATAGAAAGGTGAATCGCTCCCGGCCAGGTTTCAGAACCTAAGCCGGGAGTCTTGTGATACGGTCGTATGAGCAGACCTATTTCAAGCGACGGTGCACTGGGAGAGCAGGCATCCTGCCTGCTTCAACGGCAAGAGCAGGCAGGATGCCTGCTCTCCCAGTGCCTTGAACGCTTGAAGACGGCAGGGCAATCGTCCTTGTCCTCATCGGAACTCAAACGGATTGTCAGATGCAGTTCCGAATCAGTTCCGATGATGAATGCCACACCCTTTATATACGCATTTTTTATGGCCGTAAAAATCGTTTAACCCTTCAGCTAACCCTTCATTATCGTTGAGAATCATAGGGAAACAGGCTGAAGGGGTTTGTTTTCAAACCCTTCAGGAAGGTTCAGCCAACCCTTCAGCTTTTGGGGAACGTAAATCATCGCGAATGGTCGTAAAAGCACGCTTGAAGCAGGGGAAAAAGCTTTAGGCGACAAGCGTTGTATAATAGAGACGCTTTTGCCCTTGCAGGGCGCATTTGCGGCGGTCAACCAACCCAGGGCGCTGACTTCGTCTTCCTCCTCCTCGCTCGGTATAGCTGGAGCAAGC